>JAAYVN010000060.1 GCA_012517155.1 Ignavibacteriales bacterium
AAGCAACTAAGTTTGTAAGGTAATCTGAGGGAAGGATTAGGATAAAAATGTCATTAATGGTCATCCCGACAGAGCCGGGACAAGTTTAGCTTCGCCGTCATTCCGACTCAGTCGGAGGAAGACGGTTTGTTTTATCAGGAGTTGCCGGAAATCTTTCTGATTGTTTCAAGATAGCGTTCAGAATATGCAGCGGCTTCCTCACTTGTACGTGCTTCTACAAGAATACGGAGTATAGGCTCAGTGTTGGATTTGCGGATGTGTGCCCAGTGATCCGGGAAATCTATTCTTAATCCGTCTTCGATGTTAATGTTTTCATTTTTGTAGAGTTCGGTAAGTTTGTAAATTATAGTATCGGGGTCAATATTTTTCAACCCGATTTTCTTTTTGCAGGGGACGTATTGGGGGAGGCTTTCTTTTAATTGCTGGGAAGTGCCACCAAATTCGAGAAGATGCTGAAGAGTTAAAGCAATACCGACAAGTGCATCTCTTCCATAATGGAGTTCCGGGAAGATAACTCCGCCACTTCCTTCGCCACCAATTACCGCACGTACTTCTTTCATTTTCTTTACAACGTTAGCTTCACCCACAGGGGATCTGTGGACTTTACAGTTGTACATAGCAGCGACGTCTTCAACGGCTCTGGTTGTTGAGAGGTTGACAACAACCTCACCCTTTGTTTTAGAAAGGATAAATTTAACAACCTGGGTTATTGTGTTCTCTTCGATAAAAGGTTCGCCAGTGTTTGTAATTAGAACCAGGCGATCCACATCAGGATCTACAACTACTCCAAGGTCAGCGTTATTGCGTTTGACTGCTTCCATAGTTGCAGTAAGGTTTTCGGGAAGAGGTTCGGGAAGGCGGGGGAAAATACCGGAATCTTCACAGTCAAGTTCGATTACATCACAACCAAAATCGCGGAGGAGTTCGGGGATTATCATATAACCCGCGCCATTAACGCAATCGGCAAGTACACGGAATTTTCTTTTTCTAATTGCTTCAACATCAATAAAGGGGAGGCGGAGGACATCGTTTTTATGAATACAAAGACCTTCTTCGAAGAATAAATATTTGCCAAGGCGATCCCAGGATTTATAAAGAGGGGGGGAATCGAGAGTGGATTTGAGGAGGAGATGTTCGTCCGGAGTCATAAATTGTCCGGTGGAGTTAAGAAGTTTAAGTGCATTCCACTCGTTGGGATTATGACTTGCAGAGATTGCAATACCTCCATTTGCTTTTTGAGTTTTAACGGTGTACTGGACAGTGGGAGTGGGGCAGATACCAATATCAATAACATCAAGACCTTTAGCCAGGAGGGTGCCGCAAACAATTTGGCGGACCATTTCTCCCGAGATACGGGAATCCCTACCTACAACGACTGATCCGGTGCGAACAAAGTCAGCATAGGCGGAAGTATATTTGACAATAGTTTGCGGATCAAGACCATCACCGACTAATCCGCGAATACCAGACACACTAACCATTAAAGTAGGCATTGCATTCTCCTTTAAGAATTAATTTGAAAACTGCAAGAAAATAAGAATAAGAGTAGCAACTGTACTAATTACGCTTGAGACGGCCATAATTCTATTAAGGTAATAAGTGAAGTTACGAGGAATTTCTTTAGGTATCCAGACGAAATCACCGGGTTCGATAGAGGGGGGATTGTCCTCATCGACTTCAACCCAGGTTCTGGAGGTGCCTTTAATAATGTAGATTTCTTCGCGTGCAAGATCACCCAGCCCACCAGCTTTGGAGATATAGTAGTTGTAATTTTCAGAGTCTTTATGCTCGATATATCCGGGTTTTTTTACCTGACCAAAGACGTAAACGAGGTTAAGTTTTTCGGGAATAAAAATAATATCGCCATCCCGGACTATGAAGTCACCATCCGGGCTTGCCTGATCAAGGATGCGGTTAAACTCGATCAAAGCATTACCACGAGTGAAGCGGAGTTTATTATCAATAATAAAGGATGATGAGTCCTCTTCGGTAATTGTAGCCATTCGGAGCATCAACATATTTTCGAATTCTTCGGTGAATAAGAAACTACGAAAGACATTTGTTCCACGGACGAGTTCAGCACGATTCAGGTCGGCGGAAGGTTTAAAGCCCCCGACGCGGGTAATAACTTCCCGCAGGGTAGTATTGTTTTTTGTAATACTAACAAAACCGGGGGTGTGGACTTCACCGACGATATAAACTTTAAAATCTTTTTTCTGGGTTTCCTCTGCGACTATAGTAATTCGATCGCCTCTTTGGAGTGGGGGATTTTCGGTAATCTTAACATTGAGTATATGTTCAGAATCGCCTGAATAACTTAGCCTACTAATACGTGCAAATTCGACATTTTCATAAGCCTTGTTAATACCCAATGCAAGTTCAATAATATCACTGAGTTTATCCCCGTCAACGAACTGGTATCTACCGGGTTTATTAATAGCGCCGTCAATAGCAACGAAATTACGTTCAAGTTCAAGGATTGGAAAAACCAGCAAGTCATCATTCCGAAGGTAGGGATTGTTTTTAAAGTCACCATTTACTCTAAATTTAGCAATATCGAGAGTGAGTTCTTCACCGGAAGCACGTTTGAGTTTAATTCCCCTAAGGGAGTACTCTATAGGGTTGAGGATAGAGCCATCAATATCAAAAGAGCGAAAATTGGACTGAGAGCGAATGTTCGGGAGGTCCGTATTAAAACTCTGGATAGCCTGAGCATTTATTCGAGTGATATACTGATCAACCCTCTCATTCAAGAATGCGTTAAATGAACCGGTTACAACAAACGAGCCACCAATAGTTACGCTAATCATATTAGTGTTATCGGAAAGGCTTTTCATCATTGATTTATCGAACTGAGAAAAAATGTTCAGGTTAAGAAACAGGATCAAAACCCAGATATATTTTAATGCTTTCATTAATTAGTCCTAATTATAATTATCTATTATATTGCATTTCGTAGTATTTCTGATACTCGCCGGAGATAATTCTGTGCCACCAGGAAGTGTTGGACAAGTACCAATCAATAGTTTCTTTAATAGCATTTTCAAAAGTGAACAAAGGTTTCCAGCCAAGTTCAGTTTGAATTTTCGAAGAGTCAATAGCATATCTCCTATCGTGACCGGGGCGATCTTTAACGTATTGAATCAGGTCCTCGGATTTATCAAGGGCGGAGAGGATGAGTTTGACAATCTGAATATTCGGAAGTTCATTACCCGCACCGATGTTATAAACCTCACCAATATTACCTTTATTGAAAACGAGATCAATGGCGATATTATGGTCAATCACGTATATCCAATCGCGGACATTCATTCCATCACCATAGACAGGAAGATTTTTGTTATTCAGAGCATTAATAATCATTAAAGGAATTAATTTTTCGGGAAACTGGAATGGTCCATAATTATTTGAGCAGCGGGTAATAACCACAGGCATTCCAAAAGTATGAAAGAATGAGAGGGCCATCATATCGGCAGATGCTTTGCTTGATGAATAGGGGCTATTTGGAGAAAGGGGAGTTTTCTCAGTAAAGAGACCTTCAGGACCGAGACTTCCATAAACTTCGTCAGTTGAAACCTGCAAGAATTTTTTGACATTTCTTTTACGAGAAACCTCCAGGAGGACATTTGTACCAAGCACATTAGTTTGAAAGAAGACTGCAGATCCGAGAATGCTTCTATCCACATGTGATTCAGCAGCAAAATTAATCACATATTCTATTTTGTATTTTTCAAAGAGGTAATCCACCAGCTCGTAGTTGCCTATATCTCCGCGGATGAATCTATAGCGGGGATTATTTTGAGAGGAGGTAAGGTTTTCCAGATTACCAGCATAAGTGAGTTTATCAAGATTCACGATGAAGTAATCCTGGTTATCCTTAAGAATATGATTAATATAATTACTGCCAATAAAACCAGCGCCGCCTGTTACAAGAATGTTTTTCATAAACAATTGCTCCTAATATGAGAAGAATCCGAAGAAGATTCCGGTTTGAATGAATAAATTATTATTAGAGAGAGACTCCGGAACGTTATAAAGATCCTGGTCATTATCAAATTTCCAACCATCCTTACTATCCATAAAAGTAAAAGTGTGACCAAGTCCCAATCTTACAGATATGAAGCGATAAACCGGGATATCAAGATTCAAGGTTGGAGCAAGGACGAAGTAATTGGAATAAATTTTTCTATAAAAGTAGTCAGTTGTTTTAGAGGGGTCAGAGATATCGCCCCAGAGATTATTCCAAGCAAGGCTATTGTTATTTCTAAATAGTTCAATAGTTGTGTTTCCCCCACCGAGAATTGCACCGAGTGAGATTCCCATTGACTTAACGAAGGGGAGAGTATATTCAATTGTGAGACCACCAAAGCTTGAGGAATACTGAATTTCCCTTTTATATCCATTGTTGAAAGAAGATTCTTTTTTAATACCGCCGACACCAATTCCACCAATGCGCAGATGCGGCACAACCATTATATAAGCAAAACCAGCGCCACCGGAAGCATACATACCGGAAGTTGACAACTCGCCGGCGCCAAATGTTTTCAATTGTTCATTAAGTCCATCGACTTTGGGGACAATCCACATAGGAAGAAAGCCGCCTCCAAATCCGAAGGGAGTATCGAAGTAGTTTTCTTGCTGAGAAAAAGATAAAGAAGAAAGAAGAATGAGTAAAGAAATAATTGTTTTTTTCATTATGGTTCCTTGATTTTATTTTTCGTCAGGGGATTCTGTCAAATAATCAATCTTCATATTATAATCCCATTTATCAAAATAAATATTTCCTCCCCGCCACTCAACCTCACCGCGCTGGAAGTCAACAGTTTCACTTCGGGGATAAATTTTTGCAGGGAAGAAATCTTTAGAATAGTCCTCATTAACGACGAGGCGGTATGAATCAATGCTGCCAAGGTAGAAGTACTTCAGGGCAGGGTCATCCGAAGGCTGAAGACCAAAGGACTGGTCAACAGGGATCCATCCGGTTTGGTCAAAGTAGATCTGGCACCAGTCATGGAGATTAACAGATCCAGGGTGGGACATCCACCCACTTTGCCATTTAGCGGGTATTCCGTTGAGTCGGCAGAGAGTCATAAAAAGGAGAGTCTGGATACCGCAGTCGCCATGCTTGTTTTCAACACAATAAGCAGGGATGGCTTGTATAGTAGAGTATTCGCGAGCGCTTGCCCAGGGAATATTCAAATCAATCCATTCAAAGATGAGTTTTGCAATCTTCACAGGATTTTTCTCGTTGCCAACAATTTTGTGGGAGAGGTCTTTCATTAAATCGGAGAAGAGTATGTGAGGAAGACGTTCGCCGGTATAAAGTTTATAAGCCTGAGAGTTTTTATCGATTGTATAAACCTTGTTAAAGTGGAGTTTATTAAAATGAGCGGTTGAAGTATATTCGTACTCGATGATAAATTCAGTGGGCAAGTCTTTCTGCGATTTTTTTTCAAGATAGAGAGATTTGTGAAAAAAAGATTCATCCGATAAAATGTAGTTGGGGACATTTGTCTCTATCAAATTAATATTGTTTTGCCGATTCATTGATTTCGGAAAAGGAAGCCAGCACCTAATAATTTCACCATCAGGTACGGCATTTGCGTCCACAGTAAGTTTATAGACAATATGTTTTTTAACGGGATGAACGAAAGCGGAATTATTCTGAACAGATTCGCGCATCACAGCAGGGAGGTGAAATTTCAGAAATTCATCTTTATCATCAGGCAGGATGCCATCGACTTTTTGTTTTACAAGTTTAGCATCCTTATTTATTCTGAAAAGATTGGGGACAGCGCGGTTAAAAAACTTATTTTCGCCATCAATAATCATCATTTCAAGAGATTTTTCAGTAATCCAGTTTTGAAGCATATCATCGGTAAGAAGAGGATAATACTTTGCCAAAGCTTTTTTAACATCGTCAATTGATTTAGTAAAATCAATTTTAATTCTTCTCATTCTTTCCTTTTCGAATGAGAGGAGATACTTATCGAGATCAGGTACGGAGGGATTGACAAGCTGCTGATCGATCAGGGAGGTGGCATTAGAGAAATTGCCTTTAGCAATCTCGTTAAAGATATTATCATAAGATGACTGTGGCATAGAGGTAACAAAAAAAAGTACAAACAAAAAAAAGGTTAATTTTAACATACACTACTCCAAAGAATTAAGATCAATAGATAAAAGCATATCGGTCAATTCACGGTAAACACCATTTCCACCATTAAAGGGAGAGACATAATTAACCACGCTTTTAACGGTAGGGGAAGCATCAGCGGGAGCGATGCTAAGTCCAACCTCCTTTAATAATTCGAGGTCATTGACGTCATCACCAATAAAAGCAATATTTTCAAGGCTAAGATTTTCGGATTCGGCAATATTTCTGGCAGCCTGAAGTTTTTCCCAAGTTCCAGTTATAACATAGTCCATTTTGAGTTTTTCGGCACGGATAGCATTAATTGGATGAATATCAGTAGAAATAATACCGGTTTTATATCCAGCTTTAGAGAGAAGAAGGCATCCCATACCATCTTTAACATTAAACTTTTTCATTACAAGACCTTCTTCGGTGTAGTACATACCACCATCTGTAAGGACGCCGTCGACATCAGTCAGAACAATCTTTATTTTTCTAAGTTTTTCCCGAATTGTCTTAGGTGTTTTCGAAGAAATCACAATACTCCTAAATTAAAAAATCTATTATTACAATTTAATAGTTTAACTTGAAATAATTAAGTGAAAAAGGGGGAGCAAATGTGGGAAATGAAAAAAGAGAGGGGAGAATAACTGAAATTTTTATATTGGATAATGATAAAAATTAGTTTATCTTTATACAGCCAAAATTTGCGGAAAGTAGAAAGAAGAATTAAATTTCTGGAAATGAAAAAAATAATCAGCATAATAGTCATTGCTTTGTGTTTGGGATATTCAAATGTGGTAGGACAACCCGGAGATCAGCAATTTGACAGCCTGCAGGTACTAATAAACAGGGCACAAGGACAAAAACAAGTTGATTTAATAAATCAGCAAGCAAAGATACTGCAAGCAAAGCAAGCCGACCTTAGAATTGAAATAAGCAAGAAAGCACTTGAATCAGCAACAAAGCTGAAGTATACTACCGGACAGGTAGTAGCTTGTAATAATATCGGAGTGGGATATTATATGAAGTACCAGATAGATTCCAGCCTAATTTTCTTAGAACAAGGGTACAAGCTAGTAAAAAGACTTGGGGATAAGAGGCTTGAAGCAGAGTTGTTAACAAATTTGGGGAATACATATGAGAGACTTGTTGAGTTCCGAAAAGCGAATGAATATCATTTTGAGGCACTAGAGATAAGACAAAATCTAAGAGATTCAGCCGGGATATCACTATCATTAAACAACATAGGGTTAAACTATTGGAGAGTAGGGGAGTATGTAGCCTCGGAGGGATATTTTAACAGATCACTTGAAATAAGGAGAAATCTTGGAGATATTCAAGGGATGGGGAAGGTACTTAACAATTTGGGAGTACTTCACTGGAATTGGGGACATTATTTTAAAGCCTTAACCACGTACCTTGAATCACTTAACGCCAGAGAAAAGACCAAAGATACGATAGGAATTGTTGTAACGATGAACAATCTGGCAATACTATACCAAAAGTTAGGGGACAGAGAGAAAGCACTGGATTATCTGGAGCGCTCACTAGCCACATCAAAAAAAACAAAGTACAATTTCGGGATAGCTTATTCTTATGAAAATCTCGGTAATTATTATAAAGCCATACATGATTACGACAAAGCATTAGATTATTTTCAGTTATCAGCTGAGAACTATGCGTTAATTAATTTTATTGCCGGAATAACGGATTTAAAAAATGCACTAGGGGAAGTATATTATGATAAAGGGGAATATATAAAAGCAAAGGAATATTTTATTGTTGCCTTATCACAGAGCAGGGTAATAGAAAATAAGAAGGCATTAATTTTTTCCCTAAGCAATCTTGGAAAAGTTAATGTAAGACTGAACCAGATAAATGCAGCCAAAGAATATCTTGATGAGGCAATGAAACTACTAGAAGGGGAAAAAATAGCGGATTATTTGCGAGATGTGAATTTCAACTATGCGATGCTGTATGAAAAAAGGGGAGATCTGAGGACAGCATACGGATATTTAAAATCTTATAAAGTTCTTAGCGATTCCTTATTCAACCTGGAGAATTCCAGAGTAATAAATGATCTAAAGGAAAAGTACGATGCCGAAAAGAAGGAGAAGGAGAATGAGCTTTTAAGAAGCAAGACGGAACTGCAAGAGCTTGAGTTAAAACGGCAGAATTATATACTTAACTTATTTGGAATTGCACTTTTGTTTATTGTTGTATTTAGTGCATCGTTGTATTATGCATATCTAACCAAGAAAAAAGCAAAAGAAAAGGTTGATTCGCTTTATGAGGATCTAAAGTTGATAAACAAGCAATTAAGCGAATCTGAGAAGAATTTAAGCGAATTGAATAAGACAAAGGATAAATTATTCTCGATAATTGCGCACGATTTAAAGAATCCATTCCTTGCATTAAGCGGTTATTCAGAGTTGTTGTATGAGGGTTATAATGATTATCCGGATGAAGATAAGATACAGATGATAAAGGATATAAAGGAAGTGTCCAATAATACTTATCAACTGTTAGAAAACTTGCTAGGATGGGCAAGGATACAAACAGGGAAAATGGGTTTTACGAGGGAAAAAATAAATTTATCGGAACTTATAAAAGAAAATATCACCCTAATTCAACCATCAATTAAACTAAAAGACCAAGTTCTACTGTCTAACATAGAAGAGGGGATTGAATTAAAAGCAGACAAAGAGATGATCAATACCGTGATACGCAATATGCTTTCGAACGGAGTGAAGTTCACAGACAAAGGGGGAGAAATTCAGATAAGTGCAGAAACTATTAACGGGAATGTGCATCTTATTTTTGCAGACACAGGGGTTGGAATTGAAAAAGCGGACATTGAGACATTAATGAAGTCCTCAGAATTTCTATCGACAAACGGAACTGAGGGGGAAAAAGGGTCGGGTCTTGGGTTGGTTCTTTGCAATGAATTTGTTCAGATTCACCGAGGTAAGATTTCAATAGAAAGCGAAGTGGGGAAGGGGAGCAAATTTACAGTTACTCTTCCGGTTGATTAATAAACGGCAGTAGATTTAATATTTTCCTGAAAGGATACTAAAATGAAAAAGCATGGAATTGCAGTACTTTTTTTTGTACTTACAAGCTCAATTTTTCCACAATGGCAGAGTTTGTGGACTTCTCCGGCTATTGATTACAATACATACTCGGGATGGCTGAGTTTTGAAAAGGATGCTGACGGGTGGAAATCCAGATTTTATACGCTGGATACAGATTATTTCAAAGTCATGACATCGGAATTCAGTTATACAGTTGATTATACATACACGTTTACGGCAGCAGAGAAATTAGCCGGTTATCAACTCTATTCAATAGGGTATGATCTAACAGGAGACGGGAAGACAGAATTCTATGTGCTGGGATATGAGGGATCCTCTTCAAATTACCGACAGACGATGAAAGTTTTTGATATTGTAAGCGGGCAAGTGCTTCTTTTTAAGGGGGATAATAATTACTCATATTCATACCCGACATTCAGTGATATTAACGGCAACGGAACATTAGAGTGTCTGTTATCCAAAGCGGTATATCCAAGTTTTGCGACATATCAATATGAAGCATTGGTAACCGGAGTTACAGGGAGTTCGGATAAAATAATACCACTGAAATTCGAACTACGACAAAATCATCCTAATCCATTCAACCCAACCACCACCATATCCTACGAACTTGACAAGCAGCAAACAGTAACATTAAGAATCTACGATACTAACGGATCGCTAGTTAAAACACTTATCAACGGAACCCAGGAATCGGGTAACCATGAAGTAGTATGGGACGGAAGAAACAGTGAAGGGATAAGAGTACCAACAGGGATTTATTTTTATGAGTTAATAAATCAACAAGGAAGTTCAGCAAAAAAAATGGTCATGCTGAAATAAAACCACGAAAAAATTTCGCAGTAAGCGAAAAATTTTCCCGCATAAGATTTTTAGAAAGTAAAAAAGATTTTATTCTGTACGAAAACAGCAGAAATTAAAAAAAAGCGGGAATGATTGAGTGGCATAATAATTGAAGATTAAAAGATTATTAATTTAGAGGACACAAATGAAAAAGTACCATATACCTGAGTACATAGCAATAAGTGATACGGGATTTCTTTTTCTTCCATCGACCGGGGAGACATTTACTCTAAATCAGATTGGAAAGGATATATTCAAGATGCTGCAGGCAGGAGAGAGTGATGAAAATATCTATGAGAAAATAACATCTGATTATGATGTAGAAAGAGGTGTAATAGAAAGAGACTTTTCGGATTTCATACTTCAACTTAAATCGTACTCACTGATAAAAGCGATATGAAAATAGCAGTAACAGGACTAAACGCAACGGACAATCCGGGACCGGGAGTTCCGGTAATCAGGAGTATACTCGATTCGGAAGAATTCAAGGGAGAAATCATAGGGCTCATATATGATAGTCTGGAGCCGGGAATATATATGAAAGATATAGCCGACAGATGCTACCTGATACCATACCCCTCCAGTGGTCTGGATGCATTATTCAACAGGATTGTTCAAATACATGAAAAAGAAAAAATTGATTTAATAATCCCAACACTAGATTCCGAATTATTCGGATTTATCAAAATTAAGGAAAAACTTGAGGAAATAGGGATAAAAACATTCCTTCCAACATTTGAGCAGCTAAATTACAGAGCAAAAGACAAACTTTTTGATTTTTGCACACTTCATGGAATAAAGGTTCCAAAGAATATTCTAATTAATTCAATGCAAGATATGTATTCAATTCCACAAAAGTTTGATTATCCAGTGGTGGTAAAAGGAATATTCTATGACGCTTACATAGCAAATAATTTCGAAGAAGCAATGTCAGCATTCAATAAAATGAGGGGGAAGTGGGGATATCCGATTATAGTGCAAGAGTACGTAAAGGGGACCGAGTTCAATGTAGTAGCATTGGGAGATGGTACGGGGAATACGACCGGAGCTGTGGCAATGAGAAAGCTATACATAACCGATAAGGGGAAGGGATGGGCAGGGATTACAATTGATGATCCTGTTTTACTGGACATTTCGCATAAATTGATAAAAGGATTGAGGTGGAAAAGCGGAATGGAGCTGGAATATATGAAATCAGCGGAGTCAGGAGAGTACTATTTGCTGGAAATAAATCCAAGATTTCCAGCCTGGGTATATCTGGCACCTGCTGCGGGGCAAAATCTTCCATATGCATTAGTACAACTTGCATTTAATAAGGAGGTGCCTAATTTCACAAAATTCAAGGTAGGGACGATATTTGTAAGATCATCCTGGGATTTAATAACAGACATTTCGAAATTTGAAGAAATAGCGGTAAAAGGAGAATTTAAATTATGAACGAAAAGAAGAGATATGAGAGACCGATAATAACGAAGCACTACTCGGGAATGATGAACAAATTCGGTACCGGACCAGTGACAACTCCAAAACCAATAATTGACGGGGTAGCAGTAAAAGAGCTGGTAGAAAAATTCGGTTCGCCACTGTTTGTAATTTCGGAGAGCAGACTTAGAAGAAACCAGAGAAATTTACTCAGGATTTTTAAGACAAGATACCCTAAGGTTCAGTTTGCATGGTCTTACAAGACAAATTATCTGGATGCGGTCTGTTCTGTATTTCATCAAGAGGGATCGATAGCCGAGGTTGTATCAGAATTTGAGTATGACAAGGCAAGAAAACTTGGAGTCAAGGGAGAGGACATAATCTTTAACGGACCGGATAAGAGCAGGGGTGCTTTACAGAAGGCAATAAAAGAGGGAGCGAGGATTCATATAGATCATTTTGACGAATTGTATGAAATAATCGACATAACGTCAAATGAAAAGATAAAAGCGAAAGTTGCTATCAGGATCAATTTTGATGTGGGGGTATATCCATTGTGGGACAGATTCGGATTCAACTATGAAAACGGGGAAGCCTGGCAGGCGATAATAAGGATATTGGCTAATCCAAATCTGCAACTTGTGGGATTACACACTCATATCGGGACATATATGATGACATCGGAAGCCTACCGAATAGCGGCTTCAAAGATTGTGTCATTATTCAAGAATATCAAATCGGAATATGGTATAATGCTTGAGTATATCGATATGGGAGGAGGGTTTGCATCACACAATACATTAATCGGGCAGTATTTACCAGCTGAAGAAATGGTTCCATCGTCCGAGCAGTACGCCGAGGCAATAGCCACCGGATTATATGAGCTGCAAGTAAGCAGAGATGACCTCCCTTTATTAATACTTGAGACAGGCAGAGCATTAGTTGACAGTGCGGGATATTTAATTTCCACAGTACTAGCAAACAAGAGGCTATCCTCGGGCAAGAGAGCAGTAATTATTGATGCCGGAGTGAATATATTATTTACTGCATTCTGGTACAAACACAAAATCAGTCCAGCACAAGACAGTGGTGTATATACAGAAGAAGCTGCTATATACGGACCACTGTGTATGAATATAGACTGTGTGAGAGAGAGCATAAATCTACCTGCATTGAAGAAGGGGGAGATGGTTGTGATAGAAGACGTTGGAGCTTATAATATGACACAATGGATGCAGTTTATTACTATGCGACCTAATGTAGTGATGATTATGGAAGATGAAAAAGTTGAGTTGATAAGACAGAAAGAAGAACTTGAGACGATTTCACAACAAGAAATTTTACCTGAAAAATTAAAGATCAGCAAATAGGCGAATGCAATTTTTAATAGACTCAACGTTATACAGTTACGCACAAATCTTTTTTTCAAACAGAAAATGGTTTGGAGCAGTTGCGCTTACTGCAACTTTTATATCCCCAATATTCGGATTATCAGCGCTGTTAGGGGTTATCCTTTCAAATCTGATTGCATATGTGTTAAAATTCGACGCACTGAAAATTAAAAGTGGTTTTTATGGATTCAACGGTATACTATTCGGGCTTGCGGTAATTTACTATTTCAAGCTAGATTTTCAGATAATAGTATTCCTTATAATTTTTATAGCAATTACATTTTTAATTTCATCTGTTCTAGAAAACTATCTTGCGGTTGGATTTAATTTACCAGGACTGAGTTTGCCATTCATAATATCGTTGTACATATTTTTAGTTTTCCTTACGAATTTCAACACAATAGTACCAAGTATGCATGAGTCAGCGGATCCGGAGATATTAAATCAGTTACCGGAATGGTTAAAAGCATATTTCAAGTCAGTTGCATTAATATTATTTCAACCTAATATACTGTCCGGGATAATTCTGATAGCTGGAGTTATATTCTTTTCGAGGATTCTTTTCCTTTTATCTGTTCTAGGCTTTGCGGTTAATTACGTATTTTTAAATTTAATTTTACCGCAGTATTCACAATCATTGATAATACTGACGGGTTTTAATTCCATACTTACGGCATTTGCTTTGGGAGGATCTTTAATTCTTCCTTCGAGAAAAAGTTTTTTACTTGCGGGGATATCGTCTATTGGGGTAGTTATACTGACGGGATTCTTTGTGAAAGCTTTTGGACAGAGTATGCTACCGATTCTTGTTCTGCCGTTTAATTTTATAGTGCTTTCGACAATTTACATGTTAAAATTCAGAAAAGACCAAACAGATCTGGTTCTGCTGTATTTTAGTCCGGGAAGTCCTGAGGAGAATCATTATTTTCACAATAATAAGCGAGCTAGGTTTGATAAATTCAGATTTATATATCCGGAACTTCCATTTTTTGGGGAGTGGTATGTAAATCAGGGAATCTCGGGAGAATATACACACAAGGATGAGTGGAAATTTGCGTGGGACTTTGTGGTTGTTGATGAAAAACGAAAGCAGTATGATAACGAGGGGAATGTACTATCAGACTATTACTGTTATAGATTACCCGTATCTGCACCGCTTGACGGAGAAGTTGTTTTTGCAAGAGAGAGTATAGCCAATAATAAAGTCGGAGAAGTTAATGTAGAGAAGAACTGGGGAAATACAGTAATTCTGAAGCATGAATATGGGCTTTACACGAGTGTATCGCATCTTGAACCTTCCTCAATAAAAGTAAAAGAGGGGGAGAAGGTAAAAAAAGGAGACTTGATAGCACTTTGCGGAAACAGCGGAAGAAGTCCCTATCCTCATATACACTTTCAATTTCAGACATCTGAAAAGCTGGGGGATAAGACACACCTTTTCCCATTTGCTCATTATATTGAGAGAGCTGAGGGGGGATTGTGTTTGAGAACATTTGACTATCCGACAGCGGGGACAATTATCCAGAATCTTGATACACACAAAGCATTAAAGAAAGCTTTTGATTTCAAAATTGGAGACGAACTAAAGTTTGAGTATCAAGATAACGGAAAAACAGTTATCGAGGTCTGGACGGTAAAAATTGATATGTATAATAATTATTATATAGAGTCATCAACCGGAGACACAGCATACTATTATTTGACCAACAAAATATTTTTTATTAACAGCTATGTGGGTGGGAAGAAATCAGCCTTATATCATTTTTATATATCAGCCTTACAAGTACCATTATCTTATCATAAAGAATTAAGATGGAAAGATATTTACTCGGTTGCACAACTGAATAAGAGTCTGATAAGGTATATTTCAGAATTCCTACTTGTTATAAAAGAATATATTAAAGCTGAAGCAGAGTTCTCGTTTGATGAACCAATTGGGAACAGTAAAGATATACATGTAGCATCCAAAATTACTATTAAAGGTTCAGGACCATTTGCATTTTATAACAAAGAGTTGGATGGAAAGATACTCATTAGCGGTGACGGGGAACTTCAGGAAATATCGCTTGAGAAAAAAGGAAAAACAGAGACAGGTGAAAGAAAAGAGTTATTCAAAGCAAAGAGAGCAAAAAATGAAGATTAAAACTGACGGAGTACAAAATGAAAAATTACGTAACATTTAGTCTAATGGCGATAGCCTTAATATTAATTATTTTCATAACCCAAGCGGGATCATTACTGCAAGACGAAAAAATAACCTCATTTAATGCTTCTTTAGTTTATGAGGGGAAAGGAGAATACAAGCTTGCAATAGATGAACTGAACAAGATTTATGACAAGTACAAAAATAATTATCTGTTCAATGTAAGGCTGGGATGGTTGTATTACAATGTTAAGGACTATAAGAAATCCAAGGAGTATTATAAGGAAGCTATTAAGATAAATCCGCAGAGTATAGAAGCGATGACAGGTTTTACAATGCCATTGTCGGCGCTGGGGGATTGGAACGAAGTTCAAGCAACATACGAAAATATATTAAAGATCGATCAAAACAATTATACGGCAAACTTGCGGTTAGGACAAATATATTTAGCTAACGGGAGTTACGCTAATGCAAAGAAGTATCTTGAAACAGCAAATCGTCTATTCCCTGCAGAATATGAACCAAACTTATCGCTTGGATGGACATATTACTATCTTGGAAACACGGCATCAGCGAAAGAACTTCTTACAAATGCTTTAATGCTGAGTCCGAATGATTCGCTAGCACTTCAAGGATTAAAGCTGGTAAAATAGAAGATATAGATGATAAACAGAAAATTTATTTTTATCCTATTTCTGCTATTTGTAACAAAATACGGGTGGTCAGATTCAACATATAACTACTTTAACCCAGGGCTTTTCTATACATACGGGAGTTACTCAAACAGTGTAAAATCGAATTCGGTTGCGTTTTATAATACACTGCAAATCTCCGAAAGACTCTATCTGATCAACGGTTACGATAATCTTCAGATTAAAACACCTACGGCAATGGGATGGAAATACAGTCAACAATCATTTCTTGGGGGATTGTATTATAATGCCTATCCTTACTTTCTTAAGGGCAATTATATTTATTTATTGGGAAAGTTTAATTATTCAAAAGAAGTAGGTTATAACTATACTGATGTTTCACATCTTTTTAATTTTGATTTTATATACTATCAAAATCTTTTTTATTACGGAGTTGCGTACGATTATTTTATAGCAAATGGAATTCTAAGTATGGACAGTCTTAGGACAAGAAAGATACATCAGATAACTTTAAGATGGGAGTATATAATAAGTCCCGATTTATTTATTTCATTAAAGCCAAATTATACAAAAATAGACGACGGGCGGGATTTGTTCTCTGCGGAAATCAAGTTCAGATATCTTGTTTATCCACGTTTTGTTCTGACATCAGGGGGTTTTTACGGGGCACGAGCATATTATTTTGACTCAGATTTATTGACATTATTCAACCAAAATTTCACTCAGGAATATAGAATATTCGGGCAACTTGATTATTATCCGATCGACAAATTAAGTATATCAGCGGGATATCAGCATACAAAGTTCAGTGATTTTTCAATTAATTATATCATAGCAGGATTACGGGGGTATTTTTGGTTTTAAAACAAAAAAATTAAGTCTTTTTACATATCTTCGGAAGTTGTATTTTAGACAAATGTATTTTTAATTTTTTTTAGGAGATATGATGGGTAAAGGAGACAAAAAGTCGAAAAAGGGGAAAATATTCAGTAAATCGCACGGAAAATCACGTCCAAAACCACAGAATTTACGAAGACAAAAAAAACAAAGTCCCGAAGTTGAAAACAAGCCCACAAAAGAATGAGGGGACTGTTAACAGGAAATTCAGGGAATCAAGACGTCAGAGTTGAATTAACCAGGCACACGGGATTCCCTTCCACATTTTAATAATCTTAGAAGAACAACTAAATAAACAAGAAAAGCAAATTAATCGCGGAGGGAAAATGAAGCGAGGCATACTCCTATTACTGTTGGTGATTTTAGGATCACACATTATAGGGCAAACATATCAAGGACCTGCATCAGGTTCAGTAGCAAGTGGAGTCCAAGTAACGACGGGATCTTTTACTGAAGACTACATGCCGCCCAAAACATTTAAGTCAAAACCATTAAGAAACCTATTTACCAGACTGCATATAGCAGATACGGATGAGATGCCTCAAGCTACAGGTCCCGAGGGGAGTAATTATGTGGTTGATCCTTTAATGACAGATAAGACAGGTTACACCGGTGGGGATTTTGTTCTAACAAAGAATTTTCAGGGAATACCTGATCAGGGATGGTACATTCCACCGGATCCATATGTAGCGGTGGGACCCTCACACATTATTTCAGTAGTAAACAGCCGTTTCCGGATTACCGATAAAAGCGGAGTAACTTTAAATACAATAGAGGCTTCGAATTGGTATAATACAACATTGTCGGGAGCAGATCCATTTGACCCGAAAGTGATTTATGATCACTTTGCGAAAAGATGGGTTATGGTTTGGCTACATGTCAACTCAAGTGCCACAGTAGCATATTATCTGGTTTCTGTTTCTGATGATTCTATTCCATCAGGTGTATGGTACAACTGGAAGATACCTTCGAACGTTAATGGAAACACAGCTTCAGGAAACTGGGCTGATTATCAGGGAGTTGGGTTTGATAATAATGCTATCTATCTAACATCGAATCAATTTACACCAGCAGGTGCATTCAATTACAGTAAGATAAGGATATTAAAGAAAGCGGATCTATATGCCAATACAGCGGGCGTACTGAACTGGACAGATTTGTGGGATATAAGAGATGCTTCGGGGAATGTGAATTTCGGAATCAGACCAACCCGTTCGTTTAATAATCAGAATGAGTATTACTTTGTAGCAAGGTCTCCATATACGACCGGAACTTATTTTAGTCTTTACAAACTTACAAACCCGGCTACAAGTCCAACCATGACAGTGGTTAATATTCCAGTAACTGCGTATAGTGATCCTGACGATGCAAAGCAATTGGGGTCAAGCTATAGTATTGATGGGGGGGGGAGTGAATTAAGGAACGAAGCAGTATACAGAGACGGAAAAATTTATTTTGTTCATGCAGTAAAATCGGGAACGGGTGGATTATCGTCGGCGGTGAGGTATTTAGTGGTAAATACTGCTAACAATAGTGTGTTGGAAGATAAATCAATGGGTATAGACGGGTATTTTCACACATATCCAGCTATAGATGTAGATGGGCAAGGAAATATTGTGATGACTTATACACGTTCATCTTCAAGTGAGTATGCGGGAGCATATTATACGACAAAACCCGCTGCATCAACAACACCTACAGGAAGTAAAGTTCTCAAAACCGGAAACGGTTATTATTATAAAACATTCGGCGGGGACAGAAACCGCTGGGGTGATTATAATGGTGCATGGGTAGATCCATCAGATAATAATAAAATCTGGATTTTCACTGAATATGTATCAGCGACAAATCAGTGGGGGACCTGGGTTGGAGAATTGACATATCAAACTGATGCAAGTTTTGTAACAGTAGCCAGTCCAGATGGTGGCGAAAACTGGCAGGTCGGAACTTCAAAGAATATAACATGGTCAAGTTCGAATGTGACAAATGTAAAGATTGAATATTCCACAAATAGCGGAACCTCATGGACTACAATTGCAGCAAGTATACAAGCCTCACTTGCAACGTATAGTTGGACAATTCCAGCAACTCCGTCCAATACATGCCTTGTAAAAATTTCTGATGCTTCAAATTCAGCCATAAGTGATGTAAGTAATTCTGTTTTTACGATCAGTACTTCAGGGCTTAACTGGGAGAGTGTAACAAGCGGGACATCGGGGGATGTATGGTCGTTTGACTATGTTAATGCGCAGGTTGTTTGGTTACTTGCGTCCAATGGGGACGTAAAGAAGAGTACAGATGGTGGAAGCACATGGACGGCTGCGGGCAATGTTGGAGAAGACTCATATTCGATTGCGGCATTGTCTGATCAAGTTGCAATAGTTGCAACAGGACCCGCATCCGGAAACGGTAAAATATTTAAGACAACCAATGGAGGAAGTAACTGGGTTCAGAAATATACTGCAACCGGTGCATGGTTCAACTCGGTTGATAATATATCAGCAACTGAATTGTGGGCGGTTAGTGATCCAACCGGTGGAATGTTCCATATTGTTGCTTCCACAGATGCAGGGGAAACATGGGCATTAACACAAAACAGACCAACTCAGCCTGCTACAAACGTGTACGGAGCAAACGGTTCATTTTACAGGATTGGTAATACATTGTGGTTTGGAACAGGAGGAGCTTCCGGAACTACCATGGCAAACAGGGTATATAAATCAACAAACGGATATAATGGACCCTGGACATATGCAACGACAACTGCACAATACACAGGCACCATGGCTTTTAATACTCCTTCCGGTAACGGGCTAGTGGGCTTTTGGCAGGGAAGTAACATTTTAAATAAAACATCTGACGGGGGCTCCACTTTCACATCCCAAACTACGCCTACAGGAATTACAAACGGACTTGATTATATACCTAATACGACATTCTGCTGGGCAGCAACAAGTACCGGACTATGGAAGACAATAGATAATGGAATTACGTGGACAGCTGAATCGATACCGAGTGGAATAATCAACGGACTAAACACGGTTAAGTTCTATAATGATGCTAATGTGGGTTTAGCGGGAGGAGCCGGAGGGGTTGTATTGAAGAGCAATCTTTCGTCCGTGATACCGGTAGAACTTACTTCATTCTCAGTTACTTCAGGGCAGGATGTAGTAAACCTCGAATGGACAACTGCGACTGAAACGAATAACAGAGGGTTTGAAGTACAGAAGAAAATAAATGACTCCTGGAATACAATAGGATTTGTCAGTGGTAAAGGAACGACATCACAGGAAAGCAATTATCTTTTCGCAGACAGTTATGCAGATAATGTTTTTGCGGGAAAGGTACTTTACAGGCTAAAACAGTATGATTATGATGGCAGATACAGATTCTCAAATGAAGCAGAAATTGATGTTGATTTTACTGCCAGGAGTTTTGAATTAAGCCAGAATTATCCAAATCCGTTTAATCCAAGTACAACGATTAGTTTTACGATTCCTGTTAAGGCAATGGTAATGCTTAAGGTTTTTGATAATCTGGGAAGAGAGATAAAAACTTTAGTAAACGAGGTAAAAGAGAGTGGAAGATACGATGTAGAATTTATTGCCTCAAATTTGCCCAGTGGTGTTTATTTTTATAAATTGCAGGCAGGTGATTTTACGGCATCAAGAAAACTAATATTAATTAAATAAGTTAATTATATCAATGGGGACGCGATATGCGTCCCCTTTTTAATATATGAGGAAAGAATGAGAAAAAAAGTAATTGCCGGGAACTGGAAAATGAATATGGATTTAAGCGAATCCATTAATCTAATATCCGGATTGAAGAGTGCACTTAAGGAAAAAAAGCTGAATTGTAATGTGGTGATTTGTCCTCCCTATATATCACTTGATACAGCCCGAGAGCTGGTTAAGGAGAGTGATATAGAACTAGGAGCACAAAACATGTATTTTGAGGACAGCGGAGCATATACGGGTGAGATATCTGCAGAGATGCTTAAAAGTGTTGGATGTAAATTTGTAATTTTGGGACACTCTGAGAGGAGAACGATATTCGGGGAGACGGATGAGTTAATTAACAAGAAAGTTCACAAAGCAATTTTGAGTAAACTGATACCAATATTTTGTTTTGGAGAAACACTGGAGGAACGCGAGAGCAACAGGACCTTTGATGTAGTAAAAAAACAAGTTGTTGAGGGGTTAAAAGGAGTTTTGCATTCTCAGATGGAGAGCATAATTTTAGCATATGAACCTGTATGGGCAATAGGGACAGGGAAAACAGCAACACCTGATCAGGCAGAGGAGGTTCACAAGTTTGTCCGAAATTTACTTGAAGAAATGTACAATAAAGAGACGGCAGATGGAGTGGTTATTCAGTATGGCGGAAGTGTAAAACCTGATAATGCTTATGAGTTGCTGCACATGCCGAATATTGATGGAGCACTTGTTGGGGGGGCATGTTTAAAGGCAGAATCGTTTGTAAAAATTATAGAAGGCTGTTAATTAAAAGAAGATCCGGGAATAAAAGCCGGATCTTTAATTTTTATTTTCGATACTCTTGATCATGCGTTTTGCGTACTCGTTGTTCGGATCAATCCTAAGAACACGTCTATAATTTCTAAGAGCCAACCCGCGGTTATCATCATTGAGGTAAGTATCTCCAAGACCAATATATCCATCCACCAGTGCGGGGTCAGAATCGATAAGTTTTGAAAAAACTGCTATTGCTTCGGTATATTTCTTGTATGCAAGTAAGTCATATCCAAAATTTTTAAGTTCTGTCACACCAGTAAGAAAGACATTTGATGAGTCCTCGCGGAACGAATCGAAGGTATTAAGAATTGATTCAATGCTGTCTTTATCAATCAGAGTCAGCATCCAGTCAGAAAGAGGTTTTTTGGGCATTTCAAGAGTTTTTTCACCCATAAGATGCCATGCAAAGAGTTGAGCAGGATTCTCGAGATTGCGATCACGAATATTAAGAAGGTAAGCCGCGACTATTTTGTCGTCCGGATAAATAATGAGGTTAGAAGTAAAACCGGTTCCTCCACCTGAGTGTCCAAAATACAAATTACCAAATTCATCCTTGCGAGTATCAAATCCAAGTCCATATTGTATTATTTTGCCTGATAATAGTTTGGTGGGTTGTAAGGCTGAATCAAGAGTTGCAGCTTGGATAAGAGTATTGTTCAACAAGGCATTACCAAACTTTATCAGATCTTCAATGGAGGTTGCAATTCCTCCACCAGGGAATTTGATTGTCAGATCAGCAAGTGATGCGTTTTCCATCAGGCGCAGTTTATTTTTTTGGTAACCACTAGCCCTGTTTGGGATGATGTTCTGATGGAAGTCGAGATAAGCGGAGGACATTCCTGCAGGATTAAAAATTTTCTCCCGAATGTAATTGTTGTATGACTTTCCAGATACTTCCTCGATGACAGCGGCAAGAAGATTATATGAAAGGGTGGAATAGAGGTAGCGAGTTCCGGGCTGGTGCTCCAGCGAATCGTTAGCAAAATAGAAGACAGAACTTTTAATATCCGGAAAATTCTTAGTGTTGTTAAACTCTTCATCATTACGGTAAGTCCGAATACCGGAAGTATGATTCAAGATTCGGCGAATTGAAACCGGCCATTTCTTTTTAGGAAAATACTTAACGTACTTTGAAACATCCTCATCGAGGTTTAGTTTACCTGCTTCAAAAAGTTGCAGGATGGCAACAGCGGTAATTGACTTGGAGATGGAAGCAAGCCGGTAAACAGATTTGGTGGTTGCCGGGACATTGTTTTCAAGGTTGATATAACCGGCACTTCCAATAAAGACGATTTTATTTTCCTTTGATATTCCTGCGGCAAGAGAGGGGACATTTTTTGCAGTGGGGAAAAGTTCAACATATTTCCTGTAAATGTCTCCATTAGATTGTGGACTAACGGAAGTGTTTAGGAGTAAAAGAAATAAAACCTTATAAAAAAATAAACGGTTGAGTTTTCGGCTCAATTTGAATAATTCCGAATACATTTTTGTCAATTCAGAAATCCTCAAGTAAAGTTTTTAAGTTCTTTTAGTGAGGATATTATCAATAAGCTTGTACTCCTGGGCTTCAGCCGCGGAGAGATAGTAATCACGATCACAGTCTTTAGTTATTTGTTCAACCGATTTTTCAGTAGCTTTAGCGAGAATCTCGTAAAGAGTATTTCTCGTTTTAATCATTTCCTTAGCATGGATTTCGATGTCGGAGGTTTGACCCTGAAGTCCACCAATCCAAGGTTGATGAATCATAATGCGAGAATTGGGAAGAGATGTTCTTTTGTTTTTTGTACCTCCAGCAAGGAGAATGGCACCCATACTTGCAGCCATTCCAACGCATATAGTAGCAACGTCGGGTTTGATGTAGTTCATGGTATCGTAGATAGCAAGTCCTGCTGAAACACTTCCGCCGGGGGAATTAATGTACAAATGAATATCTTTTTGAGAATCTTCGGCTTCGAGAAAAATTAGCTGGGCAATAGTTAAGCTTGCAATATGGTCATCAATAGCAGAACCAAGAAAGATAATTCTTTCACGGAGGAGGCGGGAATAAATATCCATGCCTCTTTCACCGCGACCTGTCTGCTCAATTACATAAGGAACTAACTGGTTGAAAATTTCAATTTTATTGTTTTGCATCTTCGGATTCTTTTTTCATGTTTGTGTTAAATGTTTCCTGGTCCACTGTTTTCATGACATTGTTTTTGGTGAGGAAAAGTTCGAAGGCATCTGTTCGGAGTCTTTCTCTTGTTTCGCGGTTGTTCAGGTAGTGATTTTCAAGAGTTTCGGATGAGATACCCATTTTTTTTGCGTTAATCTGAGCTAATTCTTTGACTACTTCATCTGTAAGGGTGATATTTTCTTTTTTGATAATAGCATCGGAAATAAGATACCACCGAACATTCTCAGTTGCTTGTTTTTTAAGAGCTTCTTTATCCTTATCAGTGAGAGTGGTTTTTTTTGTTCTGGGATTTTTTTCTCTATCCTCTAAAAGGTTATTGTAGGTGTTTTCAACAAGTGAGGGAGGAGGAGTGAAAGGATTGGATTCAAGTATTCTGTTGTAGAGTTGGGAAATAAAGAAGTCAGTTGTTGACTTTTCATTTTGATTCTCTGCAGTTTCTTTAAGGAGTTTTTTGAACTCTTCAATATTATTAGCCCGATTGTAGGAGAGAGTTTTAATAATTTCTTCAGAAAGATCACTTATAATCATTTTCTCAATTTTCTTGACGGTAGCCTGGTACTTGAATACGAGGGTATGTTCATGACTGTGACCTTCATCATGTTCATGATCGTGATCATGGGTGTGAGTGTCTTTAATAGTAAAATCAAATGTATCGTTAACCTTTGTATTCAAGGCTTTTTCATTAATTTCCGGAAGGACATTGGGGTGAAAGAGGGAAATGGGAATGTCTTTTTGAAATAGTTCATCTTCGAGGAGGTCGTTATTGTTGTATTTTCTCAAGTCGACGGTGATTTTGTAATTATTGTCGATTACTTCGGAATCTTCCTGAAATGAAGCGTGTTCATGTTTAAGTGTTTGGATCTGGGAATTGATAGCTTCGTCAGTAACAGTTAATTCCGGGACTTCAATTGTATGTCCTGAGTAGTTTTGGATATCCAGTTGAGGTAGGACTTCATATCTAATAGTGAATTTGAAGAGTTCCTGAATTTTAAGGTCAATATCAACCATAACAGGTTTGCTAATTAATTTAATTTGCTGATCGTCGATGTAATCCCAGAAGAATTTGTTAGCAAGAGTTTCAGAGGCTTCATACTCAAGTGAATCACCGTAAAGTCTTTTAATATAGGAAGCGGGAGCTTTTCCTTTACGAAAGCCAGGGATTGAAATCTTCTGTATTTTTTTTGCAACTTCCTTTGCAAATTCTTCTTTGACTTCTTCGTAAGGATAAGTTATGGTGACTTCGTATTGTGAGTCCGATATATTTTTTAACTGACTATCCAATTATACCTCAAATTGAAAAAATGAGTGCGAAAGGGGGGACTCGAACCCCCACATCTCTCGATACTAGATCCTAAGTCTAGCGCGTCTGCCAATTCCGCCACTTTCGCAGAAAAAAATTGATTTAGCTTGCAAATATACAAAAACAAATACTTTTTGTCAAAAAAGAAGGGATTTTTCTTAATCTTTTTTACAAAGACGAATGGTATCCGTATTTATTTATTTCCAGATGATAGATAAAGTTGAGGGAAATAACCAGAGGGGGAGTGTGAGGAAGGGAAGAAATTACACTAAGCCGGGGAAGTTTTTGATAACTTAAGTTCTATTTTAATTTATATTGGTTTGAGTTAAAGATTACTGGAGGATTAATT
>JAAYVN010000002.1 GCA_012517155.1 Ignavibacteriales bacterium
ATAAAGCACGAATTAAAATGGCTTCGAGGGACCTTCATTTCAGAGATGCATTTCATCGGAAACTTGAACACTATTTGCAAGCAGTCAGCCCTGATGATTTTGAAAGGTTTATTGGTGAAAGAAGCATTGATTTTTATAAAGAATTAGAAAAAGCGGAAGATGTATTTAAGCGGCTCAAAGAGAGTAAAGAATGAGTATTAAGTACATTGAATCAATAGATGAAGTAATAGAAATTCACAATAAAACAGTTGAAATAAGCGGCGGCGGTGCACTGGGGGTAATTGATACCTCTGCTCTCGAATCCGCGCTTGAATTTATTAAAGATGATTTATACTACCCGACTTTTGAGGATAAATTAACTCATCTGTTTTTTGTTGCTAATAAAAGTCACTGCTTTCAGGATGGAAACAAGAGGATAGCGATTTCGCTTGGACTGAAATTTCTAATTAATAACGGCTATTTAAGAGCGACTGAGCGGTTCATTTTTAAGATGGAATCAATAAGTCTGCATACTGCCGCGGGCAGAATTGATAAAGATTTATTAAGAGAAATTATCTGTTCAATTGTAAATGAAGAGGATTATCCGGAAGAATTAAAGATAAAAATAATGAATGCAATAAGCGAATAACAGTATGATAAATATTCACACAGAACAGACTTTCGAATCGGCAATTATCGAGCATTTAACCTCCAACGGCTGGTTTGAAGGGAACGCAGACAATTTCAGCAGTGATATTGCTCTGGATAAAAAAGCAGTTGTTGAATTTATTCAAGCTTCCCAGCCAAAAGAATGGGAAATTCTGAAATCCTATTGCAAGGAAGAAGTTGAAAACAAATTCATCCAGCGTCTCTTTAAAGAGCTTGATTTACGCGGTATGGTGGATGTAATCCGTCATGGAATAACGGACAGCGGTGTTAAATTCAAACTTGCTTTTTTCAAACCGGACAGCGGACTTAATCCGGATACATTAAACCTGTACCGCCTCAATAAGCATTATGTAACCAGGCAGGTATATTTTTCCACCAAAAACAAAAAAAGCATTGATCTTCTCCTTTCCCTGAATGGTTTACCCGTTGCTACAATTGAGCTGAAAAACCATTTTACGGGGCAAAGCGTAAATGAGGCAATGGAACAATATAAAACGAGCCGCGACCCGAAAGAATTATTATTCCGGTTCAGGAAAAGGGCAATAGTTCATTTTACGGTTGATCCGGATGAGGTTTATTTCACAACTAAACTCGAAAGCAGCGGAACAAGATTTTTTCCGTTTAACAAAGGACATAACAACGGTGCCGGTAATCCCCCCGCAAATGATTACTTAACTTACCGCTCTGCTTACTTCTGGGAAGATATTTTAGAAACAGACAGCTGGACGGAAATTATAGGAAGATACGTTCATCTTCAAAAAGAAGAGTACACATTTGACGGGAAAAAATATTACAAAGAATCAATGCTCTTTCCCCGTTATCACCAGCTGGATGTTGTGCGGAAACTAATTGCGGATGCAAAAGCGAAAAGAAGCGGTCAGAGATATTTAATTGAGCATTCCGCAGGCAGCGGTAAAAGCAATTCTATCGCCTGGCTTGCTTACCGTTTGTCTTCACTTTACGACGTATTTGATAAGAAGATATTTGATTCGGTAATTGTTATTACCGACAGGAATGTTCTTGACCAGCAACTGCAAAATACAATCTACCAGTTTGAACACAAATCAGGAGTGGTTCAGAGAATTGATGCGGATTCCAGACAATTAGCCGATGCAATCACAAACGGAGTCAGCATAATTATCACGACCCTGCAGAAATTTCCGTTTGCCCTGAACCATTTAGCGGAAATACCTGACAGAAAATATGCCGTTATAATTGATGAAGCACACAGCAGTCAGGGGGGTGAAGCAAGCCGGAAAATGACCGAAGCGCTTACGGGTAAAAATGTTACTTTGGATGAATCTGAAAAAATTGAAAGTGAAATTGAAGCCGGTGTTCAGGATGATGACGATTATGTTAGAGAGGTTATTCAAAAAAGAGGTCCGCAAAAAAATATCAGTCTGTTTGCATTTACCGCTACTCCAAAAGCTAAGACACTGGAGGTATTCGGTACAAAGGACAGGGAGGGGAAACCGCAGCCCTTTCATCTTTACTCGATGCGCCAGGCAATTGAGGAAGGATTTATTCTGGACGTACTCAAAAACTACACAACTTACGATACTTATTTCAGATTCAGCAAAAAGATTGAAGATGATCCGGAATTAAACAAAAAGAAAGCCGTTAAGGCTATAGGAAGATTTGCGTCCCTGCACCCTACAAATATTGCCCAGAAAACAGAGGTGATGATTGAGCATTTCCGGCAAGTCACCATGAAAAAAATAGGCGGAAAAGCAAAAGCAATGGTTGTTACCGCATCCCGGAAGCACGCTCTGAAATTTTATCTTGAATTTAAAGAATACATAAAAGAAAAAGGTTATAAGGGTATAAGACCGCTGGTTGCTTTTTCAGGTTCTCTTTTGGATGAACTTTATCCCGAAGGAGTAACTGAACCGCAGCTGAATAAATTTGGGGAGAAGGAACTGCCCGGGAAATTTGCCTCGAACGAATATCAGGTGCTGCTTGTTGCCGATAAGTATCAGTATGGATTTGATCAGCCCCTGTTGCATACGATGTATGTGGATAAAAAGCTATCGGGCGTTAAAGCTGTTCAGACATTATCCCGCTTAAACAGAACTTGTCCGGGTAAGGAGGATACCTTTATTCTGGATTTTGCCAATGACCGCCAGACTATTATTGATTCATTTCAGCCTTATTACGAAATGACAATGATGAGCGATACTACCGATCCCAACCATCTTTATGATTTAAAGGGGAAGGCGGATTCCGCGCAGGTATATTATCAAACGGAGATTGACGCATTTGCGAAAATATTTTACAAACCGGGAAGTGCATCTGTTGGAGATCAGGGGAAGTTATACGCTTTTATTGATCCCGCCGTTGACCGGTTCAAACAGCTGGATGAGGAAAAACAAGATGAGTTTAAGAAATCTTTAACATCATTTACACGTATATATTCATTCCTTTCTCAGATTATGCCTTTTCAGGATGTTGAACTGGAAAAGCTTTACTCATTCGGCAGATTTCTATTAACAAAACTTCCCAAAGTTGATTATACCGAAAGACTGAAACTGGATAACGAGGTTGCCCTGGAATATTACAGACTTCAGAAAATTGCGGAGGGAGATTTGGTTTTACAGGTTCAGGGTAAATTTGAACTTGACCCGGTTACCGAAGCGGGAATTTCACGGGAAAAAGAAGAGAAAGATAAACTATCAAATATTATCAATCTGCTGAATGAAAAATATGGTACAGATTTTACGGAAGCGGACAGATTATACTTTGAACAGATAGAGCAGGCATTATATGAAAATGAGGAATTGAAAATCAGAGCAAAAAATAATCCGATAGAAAATTTCAAGTATGCCTTTGAGGAAGTATTTATACAAACGTTAATCGACCGGATGGATGCGAATCAGGACATATTCGAGAAAATAATGCTGAACTCCGAATTTAAAGAAGACGTAAAGAACTGGTTAACGAAGAAAATATACGAACGAATGAAAGAAGATTGATTTATCCACAATAAATATTTTGCAAATGTTTGTTAAACCGGTACGTTACCCCTGGTATGAGAGCATGTCTTTCAATGAAACTCATTTATGCAGTGAATGTGTTTTATCCGCTAACGCGGAAATATAATTAGGAAGGGGGAAAGTAAGGCAGAGGTAGAGGTAATCCGCCTGCGGCGGAGTCATTAATAGTCATTCCGACTCAGTCGGAGTGGTCATTTGGCTTCGCCGTCATTAATAGTCATTAATAGTCATTAGGTAGAGGTAGAGGTAATCCGCCTGCGGCGGAGAAAACAGTGAACGGTGAACAGTAAATTTAATAATTAAAAAGGACGCACTTAAATGTACGTCCTTTTTTTTGAAAGTAATTGAACCGAATTACTTTAATATCGAATTGACTCCTCTGCCATTTTATTTGCAGTGTCGTTATCATAATTATAGAGTGAAACGGTTGTCCGGGTAGCCGGATCACTGGTCTGCGGTGTTATAATAAGGAAATTCCTTGTAGAACCTACGCTGTTATGATCAATCCAGGTTCCGGAATTGGCATAAATTGATTTTTCACCTTTATAATTGTTAGAAACTTCAATTTTAGCAATGTGGGTGTGTCCGAAAACAACAATTCTTTTATCCGAGTTAGGGTTTAAAAAATATTGGGTTTTTGCCTGATTATCAGTCTCTACATCAACTCCTGAACCCCTTATAGCTTGTTGAGTCGGAATAGGAACCGGTACTCTGTTGTGGATCTGTCTTTGATTCCAGGTGTCCTGAATTCCTTTAAAAAGGACTACATCAATTTCTCCACCCGGTGTTTTTTGAAATGGCACAAGATCGTTAACAGCAAAAGTTTGTGTAAAGCCATCGAAATTAGTAACAATCAGTTTCTCATCAAACTTATTTTTTATAGTGAGAAGATTTAATGACCATTCCCACACTTTGTAGTAATCATAAAGCAATTGCTGACTTTCATTTCCCGAATTATTTTTTGTAATAGGCTTAATCGTATCTCCCGGAGCAGGTTTGTTTTGCGCAAAATACTGAGCTGCTATTCTTGTAAAGAAATAGCCGGGAGGGGAAATAGTGTTCGGGGCAATTTTCTGATTTGAAAATGGGTCCGGCGCACAGAAGAAATTGTAACGATGACCATGTTCTATTGCAACTTTAGGATTGTCGGAAGGTGAATATGTACCTAATCCCAATTCAGGATCCCTGACCTGGGTAATCCCCGGTAGTATTGACTCAATACTTGCGGCGGTAACTGTTAAATCATGATTGCCCGGTACGTATGTAACATGTATTTTACCTTCCTGTATTATGCTGTTCAGAACATCAAATACCCCTTTGTTGGCAGCCTTAACACGCTGAACAAAATCCGCCTGATCTTTACCCTTATAAGGGTCCAATGGAGCAGGGATAAACCATTCATCTACAACATCACCTGCGATTATGAGTTCCTTTACATTTTTACCGTTTTTTACCTGGATAAGAAATTTTTCAAGTGACCCGAGATTTTTATTAATCTCAGCATAACTAAGATCTGCACCGAGGTGAATATCACTTATTACTACAAGTAAATTCCTTTCTTCTTCACCGGTATTGAAGGGATCTGTTTGACTTTCGGTAGTTGAACTTTTGCAGTTAAAAAAAACAGTAGCCATTGAAACAGCAATCAGAAGCAAAATCATTTTAGTTGATTTTTTCATTTTATACCCTATGTTATTTTACATTATTAGTTCAAATTTAATGTGACGAGACATTAAATTATTTAATTGATACCAAAATTTAGTATTTAATTTAATTATTTCCTACAGGCAAAAATAAAAGTATTTATTGTAAAAGAATCTTATAAAGCTTTGCTCTGTCCGTTAGCTAACGGATGAAACTCTGCGTTCCACCGCACAGGCTGTTGCAGAGAAAAACATCACTCACAATACTTGTTCCTCTTTGCGATCCGACCGAGTCGGATTGCGGAAAACTTTGCGTACTCTGCGTTTAAGAGCTATCAATCGCCGAAGGGAGGGCAAGGTAAAGGCAGAGGTAGTCATTAATCCGAACCGGCGGAGACGAAATGAAATATGCTGAAGCAAACAAGAATTGACTTTTTCCTTCAAATTGTTTTTTTATTTGGAAAGTAGTTTAGATTAAGTTATTTTTATCCACGGAAATATTTTTTATGTGAAATAAAAATGATGTTTGCTATGTGCTTCTGAATGATTTTATGAGTGTGTAATGATAAGATGAAAATAAGCAGACCGGGTGAAAACGACAACGAGATTTATTGAATGACTGAGAAGGACGTACCAAAAGCTACGTCCTTTTTTGGTTGTATTAACTTTTCAAAAATGATATTAATAACTAAAATATGCCACTAAGCTGGAATGAAATAAAAGACAGAGCATTAAATTTCTCAAAAGAATGGGCCGGAACTTCAAACGAAGAAGCAGACGCCCAACCATTCCTGGTTGAGTTTTTTAATGTTTTTGGAATCAGCCGTAAAAGAGTCGCTACCTTTGAGCACAGAGTCAAAAGACTTGACCAATCAGAGGGCTATATTGACTTGCTTTGGAAAGGGATGATTTTAATTGAAATGAAAAGCCGGGGAAAGAACCTCGACAAAGCATATCAGCAGGCAATAGAATACACGCACGGACTAAAACAACACGAATTACCCAAATACATTCTTGTTTCCGATTTTGAAAACTTCCGGCTCTACGACCTCGAGGAAGATAAACACCTTGAATTCAAACTCAGCGATCTTGTAAATAACGTTCAGCATTTCGGATACATATTAGGCTACCAAAAGAAAATTTACAAAGAACAGGATCCTGCTAATATAAAAGCAGCGGAGCTAATGGGTAAACTCCACGACAGACTTAAAGAAATCGGGTACATAGGACACCCTCTTGAGGTCTATCTTGTTCGTATTTTGTTTTTACTATTTGCGGAAGACACCACCATCTTCAACAAACAACAATTTCAGGACTATTTAGAGCAGCGGACAAACGAGGACGGGAGCGACCTTGCCGCCAAATTGCATGAACTGTTTCAGGTACTGAACACCCCAAGGGAAAATCGTTTTAAGAACCTTGACGAACAACTTGCCGAATTTCCGTATGTAAACGGAAGACTCTTTGAAGAGATTTTACCGATGGCAAGTTTCGACAGCAAAATGCGCCAGGCATTATTAAACTGCTGTTACATAGACTGGAGTAAGATTTCCCCCGCAATATTCGGCTCAATGTTTCAGAGTGTTATGAACCCGGTACAAAGACGGAATTTAGGGGCGCATTACACCAGCGAGACAAATATTCTCAAACTCATTAAGCCTCTGTTCCTTGACGAACTCCGGCAGGAATTTGAAAAGATCAGGGAAAATAAAAACAAACTTCAGGAATTCCATAAAAAACTCAGCACCCTCAAATTCCTTGATCCCGCTTGTGGCTGCGGCAACTTTTTAGTAATCACATATCGGGAATTACGTTTGTTGGAACTCGAGATTTTAAGAGAGTTGTATAAATCAGGGCAGACGGTTACAGACATCGACAATATCCTTTGGCTTAACGTTGACCAGTTTTACGGAATCGAGTGCGAAGAATTTCCTGCCCGAATTGCCGAAGTAGCAATGTGGCTGATTGACCACCAGATGAATATGCTCATCAGCAATGAATTCGGTCAATACTTTGTCCGTTTACCCTTGACCAAATCCGCAAAAATTGTACACGGAAACGCATTACAAATAGACTGGAACAACCTTGTCAGTGAGAAAGGCATAGAAATAACTTCCCGGAACACATTAGTAACGATAAATGAACCTGAAATTGCATATACTACGGTCAATATCAAAACAAACAATCTCACAATAATTGACGAAAGAATTTCAACTGATGAAAGAATCATAAACCGGAACACTTTTGATTATGTTTTTGGGAACCCTCCTTTTATTGGCTCCAAGATAATGACCCGGGATCAGCGAAACGATGTGGCTAAACAATTTGGAAATACTGCCGGCGCCGGTGTAATGGATTATGTAACAGCATGGTATGTAAAAGCAGCAAAACTTATTCAAAACACAAAAACCATATGTGCTTTTGTTTCCACTAATTCCATAACTCAGGGTGAACAAGTCGGAATATTGTGGAATGTTCTGATAAATATGTATGGTATAAAAATTCATTTTGCACATCGAACCTTTAAATGGAGCAACGAAGCAAAAGGAAATGCTGCGGTTTATTGTGTAATTATCGGCTTTGCAAACTTCGACACAACAAATAAGAGCATTTTTGAGTATGAAGATATCAGAGGCGAAGCCCATGAAATAAAGGCAAAAAACATTAATCCATATTTGGTTGATACAAGGGACTTGTTAATCAGCAAAAGAACAACCCCGCTATGTAATGTTCCCCAGATGAGTTTTGGAAATATGCCGTTGGACGGTGGACATTTACTGCTGACAGATGAAGAAAAAAATGCTTTCTTGATAAAAGAACCGAAAGCTGAAAAATTCATTAAACCTTTGATTTCTGCTTATGAATTTTTGAATGGAGAGAATCGATGGTGTTTATGGCTAGTTGACGCTGAACCAAATGAATTAAAGCAATTGCCTGAAGTAATTAAGCGTATTGAAGCTGTCAGAAAATTCCGTCTTGAAAGTGTAGCTCCTTCAACACAAAAATTTGCGGTTACTCCTTCCTTGTTTCGTGACAGAAATCAACCTCTTACTTTTATTGTAGTTCCCAGAGTTTCATCAGAAAACCGTAGATATATTCCGATTGGTTTTTTTGATAAAGATTCGATCGTTGGGGACACTTGTATGGCAATTCCAAATGGTACCATTTACCATTTCGGAATTCTCACTTCTGCAATACATATGGCTTGGATTAAATATATTTGCGGTAGATTAAAGAGCGATTTTCGCTATTCAAAAGATATTGTTTACAACAACTATCCATGGCCCGAAAATCCGAACGAAATGCAAATTAAAACCATTGAAGAATCAGCGCAAAATGTGCTTGATACTAGATTACAATTTCCCAACAGTTCACTTGCTGACCTTTACGATCCTTTGACAATGCCGGCTGAATTAGTAAAAGCACACAACGAACTTGATAAAGCAGTTGATTTGGCATATCGTTCTCAGCCCTTTACCAGCGAAGCAAACAGAATGGTTTTTCTATTAGAACTTTACGAAAAATATACCTCTGACTTGTTTCAAAAAGAGAAACGAAAGAAAAAATAATCAAATAGTGCTGATGAATAAAAAGATTAACAAACGATTTTCAAAAGAATGAAATACTAGTATCATTCAAGTTTATAAACAAAGTATGTCTGACAATAGCAATAAAATATTAATAACAAACATAAAGAATAGTAATTATGAAGAATGACTTTTTCAAAGATTTAAAAAAGGAAATACTGGAAATTAAAGACCGTTATCCTCATCTTGCAGACGATAGTGCTTTTGTTGCTTGGTTTCTTCGTGCATTTATAACTGAAGATGAAGAACAAGCTGTTAAGTCACTTACTGGAAAGACGGGGGATAAAAGCTGCGATGCCATATTTTTTGACCACGACAATAGAATAGTTTTTATCGTGCAAGGGAAATATCATTCAAATAATCAAGTAAGCGAACCTCGATCTCATATTATTGCGTTATCCACTTTGGGTAGAAGTATTGCATCAGACAGTGTGGAATCTTTCAAAGCATTATTAAACAAAGCTAATGCATCTGTGCAAGAAGGTTTTGAAGAATCAAGAAGGCTGATTAAAAAAAGTGATTATCAACTTGTTTTGCGGTATGTTTCAACTGCGAATATTTCAGATACTCACATAAAAGAGGCACAATCAAACATTGATGATTTTGATAACATACGCTTTGAAACATTCGCATATATTGATTTAATGAAGTTAATGCAGGATTATATTGAAGGGGCTGCCCCACCCATTCCCACCATTTCGTTACCTGTTCAAGGAACCGAAGTATTTTCCCGATCTGATAGAGATAAAAAGATTACCTCCTGGATATTTACAATGGGTGGGACAGAAGTTGGAAATATTTTTAAGGATAAGGGTGTTAGATTATTTGCAAGAAATATTCGTGGATATTTGGGCAATACCAATATTAACCGAGTAATGAAAAGCACTATTGAGACAGAACCCGAATATTTTTGGTATTATAACAATGGTATTACTATTGTTTGCGACAAAGCAGAACAACGAAAAGACGGTGGAAGTAATGTTATTAAAGTTAGAAACGCACAAATAATAAATGGACAACAGACAACCAGAACACTTGCCTTATGTGGGAAAAATTTTGCGGAAGTGTTAGTCAAGTTAATTGAAATCCCAAGAGATGATGAATCCAATAATAATCAGTATAGACATCTTATTAGTGAGATTGTCTCAGCAACAAACTGGCAAAATGCAATTTCCCAAAGTGATTTGAAATCTAATGACACCGAGCAAGTCAGAATCGAAAGAGAATTCAAAAAGTTAAATTACTTTTACATCAGAAAAAGAATGACCAAAAGGGAGGCCGTGCGCTATGGTGCAAATAAATATTCTAACAAAATTAACAAAGAAGAATTAGCCCGTGCTATTGCAGCTTGCGATGCTGACCCCTATGAAGTCCGTTTGGGTAAAGACAGATTGTTTGAAGATGATATATATAGCAAGCTTTTTAACGGGAGAAAAGTTTCCGAATACATTACAATTTATTGGATATACCGTTATGTTTTATATCATTCCAGGGGCGATGACAGGAAAGTTCATGCAAAATGGCATGTCTTAAATTTAATATGGATACTTATAAAACAGGATTTTAAAAAGAACACATATCGTGATCATTTTAGAAAAATGGTTGAGCATGATAAAAAGTATTCCAAAGAACTTCAACCTCTTGAAAAGTTAATTCGGTTAGTGTTTGACTTATCACTGGCTTTTTACAGAAAAAATAAAAGGATAGACGGAAAGATCCAAGAAGCCAGAGATTTTTATAAGCACAAAAACTATCATAAAGCATTTTATGATTTTTACAGGCAGTCAGCAATAAAAAGGAAGATGATAAACTCTAAATTAAAACAGTTAATTGACAACATTGCTACATCAAAGGAAAACTGAAACAGATAAAGAAGAAAGATATTATACAACAGCACATTGAAAATAATGTTGAATATGAAAAAACAAAGCAAGGAAGGTTCTCATTGTCTTGGCTTTATTTCTATTTTAATGCATTTGCACGCTCTTCAAGTATGCAATAAAATTATGGAATAAGATCGTTTACAAAACCGCAAATTCCAAATTGCCTGATGATCATATAAAAGCTATAAAATTAGATATGCGGGGCAATAAATGGATCGGTACAAATAATGGGCTTGCTGTTTTCAGGGAGAATGGTGTAGTGATTAATAAGTAAAAAACCAAGATAAATTTACTTGAAAATGGTGAAAAAGAACTTCAAACCGGAAAAGAAACAGGACCTTATCAAATCAGACGAATTCCGGTGGTTCACTCTCTTCAGCGAACAAAAAGCCCGGACAGACGCCATCCAGAACCAAATAAACTAAACCGACTCTGAAACAAACATAATGGTTTGTGATTTATACAACTTGAAGGAGGCGGATATTATAATAGTTGATAATTAATACTTATAAATATAAATTGAAATGGAATGAAAAATAATCAACTGATAGATTTGTTAAATAAATTGGTTAAGCAACCAAACGAAAATGAATGGCTTGAATTTAAGCTTAATTTTCACTCCGGTGATGAAATTGGGGAACTTATCTCAGCACTTTCAAATGGGGCATGTCTGCATAATCAACCTTTTGGTTATCTGGTTTTTGGGGTGGAGGATAAAACACATCAGATCCATGGGACAACTTTCAAACCGAAGTCGCATAAAAAAGGGAATGAAGATCTTGAGAGTTGGTTACTTCAAAGACTAAATCCAAGAATTGATTTTGAAGTTTGTGAGTTTAATTATGACGATACAAAACATATATCAATCTATATTATTCCTGCTGCACAAAACAGACCGGTTGAGTTTAACCATAATTCATTTATCAGAATTAATTGTGTAACCAGAAAGCTGAATGATTTCCCTGAGAAGCAAGCTAAGATCTGGAAAAAAGATGCCGCACCCTTCGAAAAAGAAGTCGCAAAAGATAACCTCATTGCATCTGATATTGCTAAATATTTAAGTACTGAGTCTTATTTTGATCTGATGCGCATTCCTTATCCTTCGAACCAGGAGGCTGTCATAGAAAAGTTTCTGGAAGAAGGACTGGTAGTTAAAAGAAAGGGTTATGCAATTACTAAACTGGGTGCTTTACTTTTTGCAAAACAATTAAAAGATTTTGAAGGAATAGAAAGAAAATCTGTTAGGGTAATTGTTTATAAAGGTAAAAATAAAGTTGAGACTGAAAGAGAACAAACCGGAGTAAAAGGCTATGCTCTGGGATTTGAGGGCCTGGTTGACTGGACAAACAGCCAGTTGCCCGCAAATGAAGAAATAGGGAAAGCTTTAAGGAAGGATACACGAATGTATCCTGAAATAGCCATTCGAGAATTAGTGGCTAATGCGCTGATACATCAGGATTTAAACGAAAAAGGTTTTCCGATGGTTGAGATTTTTAATGATAGAATTGAAATTTCAAATCCGGGAACTCCCCTTGTTCAACCGGATAGATTTATTGATGCTTATGTCTCGAGGAATGAAAAATTGGCTGATTTGATGAGAAGATTGGGTTTTTGTGAGGAAAAAGGGAGTGGTCTTGATAAGGTCATTCATTTCATTGAATTGTATCAACTCCCGCCAGTCAATGTTGTGGTTGCCGAAAGCAGAACGAGAGTGACATTATACAGTTACAAATCCCTTAATGATCTAGATAAAAAAGAAAAAATCAGAGCTTGCTATCAGCATGCTTGTTTGAAATATGTATCCAATGAAAAAATGACAAATCAGACTTTAAGAGAAAGGTTCAAGATTGAAAGTCAAAATGCAGCCATTGCATCAAGAATTATCCGTGATGCACTTGAGGAGCGTGTGATTAAGGAAGATAACCCTGAAAGCAAATCAAGAAAATATGCAAGTTATCTCCCATTTTGGGCATAAAATCTTATTTGATGGTTATTTGATTTTGAAGGCTGAAATTTCCGTAAGTCATTGTTTTATATGGACTTCTTATTTGATGGTTATTTGATAAAAACTAAAAACTAAAAACAGAAAAACAGAATTCAATAAACGGTTGAGCCGTTCAGAAATATTACGGGTTTTCGAATCCCATAGCTGAAGCTATGGGCTAATGATGTCAATTGCAACTAGCAATCCGTTAGATAATTCGCCGCGCAGGCTGTTGCAGAGAAGACTTTTTCAGAGTTAGTTCTTAACAAAATAAGGTTAAATTTATATTCCGGCAAATTCCAGTCCCATTTTTCTCATTTTTAGCATCTGACCGACTCTGAGAATGAGTAAA
>JAAYVN010000061.1 GCA_012517155.1 Ignavibacteriales bacterium
CGTGGATTGATCTGCCATTCAAGTATGTACCATTCAAGTTCTTCAAGCTTATAAAGAGGATAATCTGAGAATTTGCAATCAGTATAAAGTTTAATTAAGAAACTGATGCTGTAAAAGGACACTATTAAAGAATTATTAAAAATCCCTTCTTGGAAGGGATTTTTTTTTTGTTTTTTTTCAGGAGATCGGGGGAAATTTGGGTGAAAAGGAGAAAAGGTCAGGTGGATGGTTTTAGCATGGCTTTAGGACGGGTTTACCACGGCTTTACTACGGCTTTTCCACGGTTTTATGACAATGTGGGATCTATATTTGGGGTATCTGAGGATGATAATATTGAAAAACGCAATTTTTAATTGAATTTTCGGTTCCGGGGGTTGATTTTGTGCGGTTCCGGGATGCTTTGGAAGGAGATTTGGGTGGGTGAGATGAGGGGGTTTTGGGGTTAAATTAATTTCATTATTTCGCAAAAAAGCTGTATCTTTGTAGCTTAGGTTAAAAATATTTTCGAATGGTAATTTACAGAGATTTTGAAAGCATAAATAAGGATAAGGATACTGTTTTAACCATAGGGACTTTTGACGGTCTGCATGTGGGGCACAGGGAAATTATTGAGACTGTTGTGGGAAAAGCAAAGGAGAACAATTCCAGAAGCGTTCTTGTAACATTTGAGCCACATCCGCGAATGGTGCTTCAGAATCATTTTAACCGAGATGAGTCGAAAAATAAACCGGGACTTAAAAAAGTTGCGCTTTTGAGCACTTTTGAAAATAAGAAACGACTAATTGAGGACTTGGGGATTGACGTACTGCTTGTGGTTGAGTTCAATATGGAATTTGCAAATATTTCTTCAAATGAATTCATTGAAAAGTATTTGTACGAGAAGACCGGCTTGAAGGAGGTTATACTTGGTTATGACCACAAGTTCGGAAAGAATCGTGACGGAGACATAGATTTATTCAGGCAGCTCGGTTTGAAATATGGTTTTGAGGTTACAACCCTCTCCCCTGTTTCAGTAAACGGAGAGACAGTAAGCAGTACAAAGATAAGGCATTATCTTGAGAATGGTGAAGTGAGAAATGCTAATTCAATGCTTGGACGGGAATACACATTAACCGGAAAGATAATACACGGGGATATGAGAGGAAGGAAACTTGGTTTTCAGACTGCGAATTTAGATTTTTCCGAAAGCGGATTACTAATCCCGCCAATGGGGGTTTATGCGGTAAGAGTAAAATACAGCAGTAAAATGTACGAAGGGGTTATGAATATAGGAACACGTCCTTCGTTCAACAGCGGAACAGAGATTACGAAGGAAGTACATATATTCAATTTCAACGAAGAGATATACGGAGAAGAGTTAGAAGTATTATTCGTTGAAAAACTGAGGAACGAAAAAAAATTTGAGAGTGTTGAGGATCTCAAAACTCAGATAAAGAAAGATATAGAAAGAGCGAAAAGTTTATTAAATAATTAGTCCCGGTTATTTCTGGGGTTAGATTAATCAAATACAATAGGAGTAAAAGTAAAATGACAAAAGAAGAAAAACTCGAGATTATCAAAAGATTTGGTAAAGACGAGAAAGACAGCGGTCGTGCGGAAGTACAGATTGCATTAATCACAAAACGAATCAATGACTTAACCGGTCATTTTTCGGTTCACAAAAAAGACCATCATAGCAGAAGAGGATTAATGATGCTGGTTGGTAAGAGAAGAAGGTTGCTGGACTATTTAATAAAAGAAGATATTGCAAGATACAGAGCGATCATAAAAGAATTGAATATTAGAAAGTAAAGGTAAGATTAAATGATTTATTCGAAAAGTGTAGAAATAGGGGGCAAGACCCTAACATTAGAAACCGGGAAAATGGCGCGACAGGCAAATGGAGCAGTAATGGTTCGCTACGGCGATTCCCAAGTTTTAGTTACCGCGGTAGCGGGTCCGGATCCAACGGAAGAAAAGGATTTCTTCCCCCTTCAGGTCGAATATAGAGAGAAGACATCCGCGGCAGGAAAATTCCCAGGCGGATTTATAAAACGGGAAGGAAAGCCATCAGAGAAGGAAGTGTTAAGCGCAAGATTGATAGACCGACCAATAAGGCCCTTATTCCCAGACGGATATAAGAATGAAACCCAGATATACGCGCAGGTTTTCTCATTTGACGGAGAGAATGATTCAGACGTACTAGGAGCTATAGGGGCATCCGCGGCACTAAGTATATCGGATATTCCGTTCAACGGACCGATAGCAGAGGTTAGAGTCGGGAGAGTTGATGGCGAGTATACTATAAATCCCACACATAAAGAGATCCAACTCAGTGACATAGAATTAGTTGTTGCAGGGACGGAGGATTCGATAATGATGGTTGAGGGGGAAGCAAAGGAAGTTACCGAAGCGGAATTGCTTGAAGCGCTTAAACTGGCTCATGAAGCAATAAGAAAAATTGTTATCCTTCAGAAAGAATTCCAGGCAGAAGCCGGGAAGACGAAAAGAGAACTTACGCCAAAGGCAATTAATGAGGATCTGAAGAAGGATGTTTATGAACTAGCAGAAGAAAAGTGCAAGACAATAGTATCCAGTGTACTAATGAAGGAAGAAAGGGCAAAAGCAAATGCAGATTTGCTTGAAACCGTAAAGACTACGCTTGCAGAAAAATATCCTGAGATGGAGAAGGAGATAGCATTGTTACTTCACGACATGGAGAAGGAAATGATGCGAGACAGGATATTAAAAGAAGGTATCCGACTTGACGGAAGGAACACAAAGCAAATACGGGATATAACCATCGAACTTGGAATTCTTTCGAGAACACATGGTTCCGCCCTGTTTACGAGAGGCGAAACGCAGTCACTCTCCTCATTAACCGTAGGTACAAAGGACGACGAACAAATAATTGACGGACTTTTGGCCGAACACACAAAACGATTCATCTTACATTATAACTTCCCGCCATTCAGTGTAGGTGAAGTAGGAAGAATCATGGGACCCGGGAGAAGGGAAATTGGTCATGGAAATTTAGCTGAGAGATCGTTAAAAAACATGATTCCACCGGAATCGGAATTCCCTTATACGATAAGATTAACTTCAGACATACTTGAGTCAAATGGATCATCCTCAATGGCAACAGTATGCGGAGGATCGCTTGCATTAATGGACGGCGGAGTACCAATAAAGAAAGCGGTAGCCGGAATTGCAATGGGTCTTATAAAAGAAGGTGATAAGTACGCGATATTATCAGACATACTTGGCAACGAAGATCATCTGGGTGATATGGACTTCAAGGTAGCCGGTACGAAAGACGGAATCACAGGATTCCAAATGGATATAAAGATAGAAGGTATATCCTTCCAGATAATGGAAGAGGCACTTGAACAGGCAAAAGCGGGAAGAGAACACATTCTAGGCATAATGAACAATGTAATTTCCCAATCGAAGCCGGATATTTCCCCTTTCGCACCGCGGTTATTAACCATCCGTGTAGCCACAGATCAGATTGGAATGATCATTGGACCCGGAGGTAAAACGATTCAGGGCATGCAGAGGCAGTTTGGAGTAGAGATACACATTGATGACTCCGGACAGGTAACAATTGCAAGTCCAAACCTTGAGAATGCAGAAAGCTGCAGGAAACAGATCCATGCAATGACCGCCCCTCCAGAAGTGGGAGAAGTATATGAAGGAACCATAACGAAGATAGTTGATTTTGGTGCTTTCGTAGAAATACTACCTGGCAAGGAAGGATTATTACACATTTCGCAAATTGACAAGAAACGTGTAAACAAAGTCACGGACTACTATAAAGAAGGGGACAAAGTAACAGTTAAATTAATAAAAACAGAAAACGGAAAGTTAAGTCTCAGCGTTAAGGAACTTCTAAAGGAAAGCAGACCAGCAAAAAAAGAAGAAGAACCTAAAGAAACGGAAAGCGGTGAGATAGACAACTCAAAGCCTGAAATACTAAGCTTAGATTAGGCGCTCTTTTGGCGATTAATCCGGCTCAGGCAGAGTGAAATTCATTCCCCGGTCTTGTGTAAACCAGACCGGGGTAAAATATAATTAAGCAAATTTTAAGAAAGTGTTAATGGATAGAGCAATATTTTTAATAATAATGTTGACAGTTTACAAGTCGACAGTATTTATGCCCATAAAGAGCAAGGAAGCGCTTTATCCATTGGTTTGGTTAGAAAAGCAAACACAATCCGGATACACAACCGGAATAAAAAAATTTTTGGATAAATATGTTAAAAGACATTATAATAAATTCATCTTCCACACAGACGCGTATTGCAATTACGGAAGATGGAAATCTGACAGACTTCTTTGTTGATTATCCTGAAAACAGGAGAATGGTCGGGGATATATATCTCGGTAAAGTAGCGAGAGTATTACCCGGAATAAAAGCAGCATTTATTGACATCGGGCTAAAGCATGACGCCTTTCTTCACTTTTCGGATATTGGGGACCGGACGCAGGAAATGCAGGGTATAATCGGCGATGACAACGATGAAGATGATGATGACGATACGCAAGGAGATACAAGACCCAGAGCCAGTTCCCTAACCCCGAAAATAGAGACAATCAACGGAGTACCGAAACTCCAAAAGGGGCAGGAAATAATAGTACAAATAACGAAGGAACCGGTTACAGGCAAAGGAGTGAGAGTATCCTCAGCAGTATCCATACCGGGAAGGTTTTGCGTACTCCTACCATTTGACAATAAAATCGGGATTTCAAAGAAGATAAACGACTTCAAAGAAAGAAGGCGTTTGAGGTCGATAGCAAGATCGATCCTACCGAAGAATTATGGTCTGATAATACGCACAGTTGCAAAAAATCAGTCAGAGGAATCGGTTGTTGATGATTTGAAATACTTAAAGAAAATCTGGGAAGAGATAGAAGAGAAAGTAAAGACAGAAAAGCCACCATCATTAATTCATCAGGATTTAGGAACAACTATAAGTGTAATAAGGGATCTGTTCACACCAGATGTAAGCAATATATACATTGACTCGAAGAAGCTGTATAAACAGATAAAAGATTATATAAAGCTGGTTCAGCCCTCAATGGGTGAGAGGTTACAATTATTCAGCCCCTCCGATCCGATATTCGAAGCTTTCAAGATTGAGGAGCAAATAAAAACTTTGATGGGGCGCAAAGTTCATATGAAGAGTGGCGGTTACCTGATAATCGAGCATACAGAAGCGATGGTAGTGATAGACGTAAACAGCGGAAGATATGCAGCAAGCAAGGATCAGGAAGTAAACAGTCTAAAAACAGATCTTGAAGCAGTAAGGGAAATTGCCCGACAATTGAAATTACGAGATATAGGGGGATTAATTGTTGTTGACTTTATTGATCTTGAAGAGGAAAAGAACAGAAGAAAAGTTTACGATGAATTAAAGAAAGAGTTTAAGAAGGACAGAGCAAAAGTTGCATTTCTTCCGATGTCCGATTTTGGCCTGGTAGAAATAACCCGTCAGAGGATACGACAGAATATAGTTCAAGCGATAAATGAGCCATGTCCGCACTGTGAAGGGACGGGATTACTAACAAAAGAATCTCACATAATGTATGAGATTGAAGAATGGTTAAAGAAATTCAGAATCGGAGGGAAAGAGCGATCGCTTATACTTGTATGTCATCCTTCGATAGCGAAGACTTTAAGCCAAGGTTTTCTAAGTCCAATAAAGAGACTCCAATTCAAGCACTTTTTTAAGATAAAACTTGAAGAAGACGTAAAGGTAAATATAAAGACTTTCAGGTTTATATCTTCAAAGACGAAGAAAGATATAACCGACGAATTCTCCTAATTAATTTTGCCCAATATCATTTGATATTCCGCTAAGATTTATTAGATTAATATGTTGTTTTTTTAAGTCAATTGAGAAGATTCAAAAAATTTTTGGAAATTAACATAGGAATAATAAATTGAAAAAGACTGCTTTTTATAACGCTCATTTAAGAAATAAGGCAAAGATGGTAGAATTTGGGGGCTTTCTTATGCCGATACAGTACACATCCATAATAACTGAACATAAAACAGTAAGGAATAAAGTCGGAGTATTCGACGTAAGCCATATGGGAGAAATATTTATAAGAGGAGACAAGGCACTTGATTTTGTTCAAAGGCTAACGATTAATGATGCATCCAAGTTAAAACCAGGCAGAGTTCAATATTCAGCGATGTGTTATGAAAGCGGAGGTGTTGTTGATGATCTGCTTGTGTATATGATTTCACCGACAGAGTATCTGCTGGTAGTCAATGCATCCAATCTTAATAAAGACTACGAATGGATGGTAAAAAACAACAAAGAGGGGGTTGAGATATCAAATGAAAGTGATGAGTATTCCCTATTAGCAGTTCAGGGACCGAGATCAAAAGCAGTACTTGAGAAACTTTTCGGTATTCAACTTGAAACCGAGTATTATCATTTTATAAATCACGATTATAATGGAAACAATTTTATTATTTCGCGAACCGGATATACCGGTGAACTTGGATTTGAGATATACTTCAAAGCAACAGAGGAAGAAGCAATTGAATTTTGGGACAAGTTATTCGAAGCAGGGAAAGAAGAAGGAATTGAACCAATAGGACTAGGAGCCAGAGACTCTTTAAGACTAGAGATGGGATACAGTTTATATGGAAATGATATAAGCCAGGATACCAATCCCCTTGAAGCAGGACTGGGCTGGATAACAAAGCTTAATAAAGCAAATGATTTTATTGGCAAGAATGCATTACTGGAAGTAAAGAAAAACGGACTTAAGCGGAAACTAGTTCCACTAGTAATTGAAGAAAAAGCTTTCCCAAGGCACGGTTATGTAATATCATACAATGGTGAATCTGTGGGGGAGGTAACCAGCGGAACAGTAAGCCCTATACTAGACAAGGGAGTTGCTTTGGCATACGTAAGAGTTGATCTTGCAGAATTAGGTAATACATTAAACATGGTAATCAGAGGGAAGGAGATTCCTTGCAAGGTAGTAACGCTACCTTTCATTCACAAATAGTTGTATGAATATAAATCTATTTTTGTCTCCTGAGAGTCTTGATGACTTTTACTTCCAGGATAAAAACTGTGTAGTAATAGATTCTCTCAGGGCAACAAGTGTAATTTGCACTGCTTTGGCAAATGGTGCGAAAGAAGTAATCCCGGTTGCTACTTTCGAATATGCAATGAAGATAAGTGCGGGTATCATGTCCGGTCAGAATCTGCTTGGAGGCGAGAGAAATACAAAGAAAATTGATGGTTTTCACGTTGGGAACTCACCAAGTGAATATACGCCGGAAACAGTAAGCGGAAAATCGATAATACTGTTCACATCCAACGGAACCAAAGCAATCGTAAAAGCAAAATTCAGCAAGGATCTGGTAATCTGCAGTTATCTGAACCTGAAAGCCATTGCAAATTACTTACTTGAGAAAAAAGAGGATTTTGAGATAGTATGTTCTGCAAAGGGGGGTGCACTCAATATGGAAGACACGGTATGTGCAGGCAGACTTATATCTAAGATACTTGAAAAAGAGAAGGACTGCACGCTGAATGACGGCGCTACTGCTGCATGTGCGCTTGACAGAGAATTCGGTGGTAATGTGCATAAAATGTTCAGAGAATCGGATCATGGGAAGATACTGACTGAGAACGGATTTCAAGATGATCTGGAGATATGTGCACAAATCGATGCTTTAGAAGTAGTTCCAGTGTTCACATCCGGTTCTATAAAGCTTTTGAATAATTAGAAAATGGCTAAGAGAAATAAAACAAAGAAAGTTGATAAGCCCGGGAAGGAAAACGGGAGTATTGACAATAAAAAACGAGTTATCGGTGTGATAATGGTCGTTGTGGCTATTATTGTCTTTTTAAGTATTATATCATACTCAGCATACGACAGAGCGAAACTAACCAATCAATTCTCCGATATTTTCAGCATAGAGAATCCTGAAGTCAGCAATCCGGAAGTGAATAAAATAAACAACTGGATGGGAGTAGGTGGTGCATATATATCTCATTTTTTTATCAAAGCAACATTCGGATATTTTTCAATCGTATTTCCATTTCTTTTATTCCTTTGGGGAGTAACTTTCTTTCTTCCGTTAGAATTAAAAAAGAAACTCAAAATAAGTAACCTCTCAGTAGCTTTTTCAATAATAATTTCAACATTCTTCGGGATATTAAGCAGTGAGTATGAAATATTCAGCAGCACAGATGTACTTTCCGGAGCCATAGGAACATTTATCGGGAAAGCATCCGGATTATTACTGGGAGGGATCGGAAGTTTGCTATTATTGCTTGCAATTACTGTTACCATTCTAGTATTTTCATTTAACTTTAGAGTTGAGAACTTTTTCTTCAAGACGAAAGACATAATAGATAAGACATCAGAAGCCGGTAAAGAAAAACTAAATTCACTTTCGAAGCAGACGATAATAAAAAGTAAAGACGAAAAGAGAATTGAAGAACCAACTTCTACAATTGAAGAAACACAGGATACGCAGAAGAAATCGTCATTTTTGGAAAGGATAATGGGAGAGAGGGAGTATCAAACCCAGGAACTGAACAGAGCAAATGAAAGCGAAGAACAGAAGCAGGAAGCACCGTCAATAAAAATTGTAAGAGATCGTTTGCCCATTACGAATGAGACAGAACAAAAAGAAACGGATAAACCTGAGCAAGATAAAGAAACAAGCTTAGAAAAAGAGACAACTGTTTCACATGCAACAGACAGTGAAGAAATAATTGAAGAGGGAGCAGTAAATGAAAGTCCCATATCCGATTACGTAGTTGAACCTGCAAACAGGCACAAGCAAGTTGAACTTCCTGAACAGTGGGAGGAAACAATTAAGTTTAACAAACCAACTATTGACCTGCTTACAGATGAGCCGGTTGAGGACTAC
>JAAYVN010000062.1 GCA_012517155.1 Ignavibacteriales bacterium
AAGCCGTCGAAAACTCCTTCAGCTGTGTAGCAGAAATCGATAGCTGCGGAACCGAGACGTCTAATTGCTCGAGTTTTCTTAAGCATTGTAGTGAAGATTTCTATGGCATTGTAGGGATTATCATTAATATCATAAGGAAATCCCGTAACGAGTACGGACCTTCGGAGGTTATCGTTTTCGTTAACTGATAGTTTCCGATCGTTTGCATAGGCACCCGAGCCAGCTTCTGCGGAATAAATAATCTCTCTCATCACATCAAGAACTACTCCGGCTATTGTTTCTTTTCGTTTGAGGAGTCCGATTGAAACAGCGAAGATCGGCAGTTTGTGGGCAAAATTTGTGGTACCGTCCAAGGGGTCAATTACCCACGTATACTCGGATGAGGAAAGGTGTTCGCCACTTTCTTCCGTAATAATGTTGTGTGTTGGGAAGTTTTTACGGATATAATTAATTATCTCTGCTTCCGATTTTTTATCTGTTTCAGTAACAATGTTTGACTCATTTGTTTTAAATTCGATATTGACGTTTTTCTTAAAACCATTTCTTATGATATCGGCGGCTATCTCCGCTGCTTCGGTAAGTTTGTGAATCATTTCAACCTTAGTTTTGAAAAAAATAATTGTAAATATATGGAAAAAATCTGTGAAAATAATTCTTAGGTGGTGAAGTTGCAGAGTTTATAGAAAATCACGCCATAGTATGGAGAGAATCAGAGATATTGGGAAAGAAGGACCAGATTTTTTTTCGATCTGAACTCGTTCTGAACAGTATTTGCTCTCGTTTGGGTTGATTCTAATGAAAAAGTAGTAATATTTAGTTGTTTTCAGGGTGTTTGATGGGCAAAGAATGCCATTTATTAGCATTTAAGGGGGGATTTTTCCCCATTTTGATGTGATTTTGGTGAGTTTGTATTCAGGCAGGCGTTATGGTTTGATCGAGGGAGGATCGAAGGAGGAGTGAGGGGGGAGTTTTTTAATTCTGGCTGTTTAGGATGTGAATAGTGCTGAGGTTACTACAATTTCCATTTATTTTTGCATAAAATCAACACTTTTAGCAAGGTAGTCATTGTAGTAAACATTTTTTAAACATTTTTGATAAATTTATTTAGGGAAAAATGTTTCTGTATCCAGTGACTACACTTACTACACAACTACAGAAACAAAATGAGATGTTGGAAATGGTTGAAACTGGGATTTAGTCTGATCAACGTTAAAAAAGTAAAAAATTCCATGATTTTGCTCTTGACTTGAAATAGTAAAAGGTGTATTTTAGCACTCACGAATTTAGACTGCTAATAATAATTGTAGTTTTAATTAACAATAAATAGTATAAAATATATTGGAGGTAAAAAAATGAGTAAAATCAATGTTCAGCCATTGGCAGACAGAGTGATTGTAAAACCTATGGAAGCTGAAGAAAAAACAAAGGGTGGAATTATTCTTCCCGATACAGCTAAGGAAAAACCAATTGAAGGAACTATAGTTGCAATTGGCAACGGTAAGGTTACAGACGATGGGAAGACAGTTGCCTTAACTGTAAAAGTAGGCGATAAGGTATTATATGGTAAATACAGTGGTACCGAAGTAACCATAGATGGTGAAGAGTACCTCATTATGCGCGAGAGCGATATTTTTGCAATTGTTAAATAAATAAGTCAAGGAGGAAAAAAATGTCATCAAAATTAATTGAATATAACAGTGAAGCAAGAACGAAACTGAAAAAAGGCGTTGATAAATTAGCCAATGCAGTAAAAGTTACATTAGGACCAAAAGGAAGAAATGTAATACTTGAGAAGAAATTCGGTGCGCCGACAGTTACCAAAGATGGTGTGACTGTTGCAAAAGAAATAGAACTGGAAGACGCAGTTGAGAATATGGGTGCGCAAATGGTACGCGAAGTTGCCTCCAAGACCAGTGATGTTGCCGGAGACGGAACAACAACCGCTACGGTTCTAGCTCAGGCTATTTATACTGAAGGGTTAAAGAACGTAACTGCAGGTGCAAATCCAATGGACCTGAAGAGAGGAATTGATATAGCAGTTGCTAAAGTAGTTGAGTATCTTAAATCACTCAGCAAGCCAATCGAGGGAAGGACTGAAATTGCTCAGGTTGGTTCTATTTCAGCAAACAATGATAAGACAATCGGTGAACTTATTGCCGATGCGATGGAAAAAGTTGGAAAAGACGGAGTTATCACAGTTGAAGAGAGCAAATCAGCAGATACTACGCTTGATGTAGTTGAGGGAATGCAGTTTGACCGTGGTTATATTTCTCCATATTTTGTAACAGATGCAGAGTCAATGGAAGCAGTTCTTGAAGATCCTTTCATTCTTATCCACGACAAAAAAATCTCTGCAATGAAAGATTTACTACCGGTACTTGAAAAAGTTGCACAGCAGGGTAAATCACTGGTAATTATCAGTGAAGATCTTGAAGGTGAAGCCTTGGCAACAATAGTAGTGAATAAACTGCGCGGAACACTCCGAGTTGCTGCAGTTAAGGCACCGGGATTCGGCGACAGAAGAAAAGCCATGCTGGAAGATATTGCCGTTCTTACAGCCGGTACAGTTATCTCAGAAGAGAGAGGATTCAAACTCGAGAATGCAACAATTCAGTATCTTGGCCGTGCAAAAAGAGTAGTTATTGACAAGGATAACACTACGATTGTTGAGGGTGCAGGTGAAACATCTGAAATCAAGAAGAGAATTAACGAGATTAAAGCTCAGATTGAGAAGACAACTTCAGATTACGACAAGGAAAAATTACAGGAAAGACTTGCTAAGCTTTCCGGTGGTGTTGCAGTTCTGAAAATTGGTGCATCCACCGAAGTTGAAATGAAAGAGAAAAAAGCCCGAGTTGAGGACGCATTGCATGCAACCAGAGCCGCAGTTGAGGAAGGTATTGTACCCGGTGGGGGAGTTGCATTAGTACGCGCGGTAAAACAACTAAAAGGTTTGAAGGGCGACAATATTGATCAGACAACCGGTATCAAGATTATCGAAAGAGCACTTGAAGAGCCGTTAAGAATGATCGTTAATAACGCAGGACTTGAGGGTTCGGTTGTATTGCAGAAAGTTAAAGACGGAAAAGAAGATTTCGGATTTAACGCTGCAACAGAGACTTATGAGCACCTTGTAAAATCAGGCGTTATTGATCCTACAAAAGTTACCCGAGCTGCATTAGAGAATGCTGCATCAGTTTCCGCACTTCTTTTAACAACCGAAGCAGTTGTTTATGAGAAAAAAGAAGCTGAGAAAGCACCAATGATGCCACCTCCGGGAATGGGCGGAATGGATTACTAGAATCTTTTTGATTCTTTGTATTAAAGCGGAGTTAAGCACTCCGCTTTTTTTTTGCCAAGATTTAGAGTTTTTCTAATCAAATCGAAGAAATTTTGGTACTGTTTACATCTTACGAAAGAATTTTTCTAAAAAAACCTTTAAATATTTTCTAAAACCTCTTGACAACTATTTTTTTTTAGTTATATTTGCACTGTGGATTAACTTGTATAGACAACTAAACAATTAAAATAGTAATTTAACCAGGTCCGATATGAGAATACGAACAATTTTTCTTCTGATGTTGATGATATTTGCACAAACAACGATTCTAAACGGTGGAACTACCGGAAAGATAAAAGGGAAAGTCATTGACAGAGATACAAAAGAACCCTTAATTGGTGCAAATGTTCTATTGGAAGGAACGACATTAGGAGCGGCAACTGATCTAAACGGAGACTATTTCATAATAAATATTCCTCCGGGTAAATATACATTAAAAGCCTCATATATTGGATATCAGCCGACCCGTGTTGTTGATATTGAAGTTTTTGTAGACCGGACAACAACCAGAGATGTTGAGCTTGTTTCAACATCTTTTCAGACCGGGGAAGTAGTGATAGTTGCTCAAAGAGAAAAGATTGAGATGGACAGAACAAATACAGCGAGCTATATTTCATCCAATCAAATAGAAGCATTACCGGCGCTTGAGATTGGTGACTTGCTTCAACTCCAGGCTGGTATTGTGAAAGGTGCTTCAGGATCTCTTCATATGCGTGGCGGCAGAGGGGGAGAAATTGCATACTTAATAGATGGTGTTCCAGTGACAGATCAATACAGAGGTGGAAGTGCCGTTGGTTTAGAGAACAATTGGGTAAAAGAGCTTCAGGTAATAAGCGGTACATTCAATGCGGAATATGGACAAGCACAGTCAGGAGTGGTAAATATTGTTTCGAAAGAGGGGAGCTCGAAATTTGGAGGAAAGTTGCAGGTAGCCGGGGGGGATTATCTTTCGTCCAGGAGTAATATTTTTATGAACATAGATAAATATGATCTGGGTGAGAAGGATGCTACATTAACGCTGTTTGGACCCATGGGACTTCCGGATCTCTCGTTTTATACTTCTATCAGATATAGTGCATCAGATGGTTGGTTGTACGGGCAGAGACGAACGAAGACAGATGATACAGTTCCTATTCAGGCATTTATTCAGCAAAAACAACTTGCTATAAGTGACGATGAGAGAATATACGGAATAAGAGTTCCTGATTCACTTATGACGGGAGACAAGACATTTGTTGCAATGAATCCAAGTGATAAGATTGCGTTCTATGGAAAGATCTCAGCAAAATTAATGGGAAATCTGAAACTAAACTTCTCATCTTTTTACAATACAAATGAGTACAAAAGTTACACAAATTCAAGAAGGTACGCGCCGGATGGCTCGAGGACATATTATGGTATTAATCATAATCAGATACTCAACTTAAACCATGTGCTTTCCAACAGAACTTTTTATACATTAAGTTTTTCTTACTATAACAATAATACTAAAAGCTATCTTTATGATGACCCGATGGATCCGAGATACAGAGGGACTGCCCATTCATTTGAGGGTTACTATTATGGAGGAACTGACAACTATCGTTCGGATATCACTAACAGCGCGCTTGGAATAAAGGGAGATTTCAACAGTCAATTTGATAATTATAATCAATTAAAAACCGGTTTTGAGATTAAATTACATAAAGTGGATTATAAAAGTTCAAACACAGTTTCAAACGGTCCAGTCTATAAAGAACCAAATCTTCAAGTACCTGCACAAAACACATCAAATAATAACTTATATCTTGTAGAACCACTTGAAGCAGCGTTTTATATTCAGGATAAACTGGAACTAAAGTCAATTATTATTAATGCGGGTTTGAGAGTTGATTACTGGAATCCCAATGCCAAAGTACCTGAGAATTTAAGAGCATCAACAAATCCTAATGACGGAATAAGGCTTAATACAGGACTTTTAAATGCAGAGAAGAGGATTCAGGTGAGTCCGCGTTTCGGTTTGGCTTATCCGATTTCTGCCGATGGAGTTGTACATGTTTCCTATGGACACTTTTTTCAATTACCAAGATTCAATGCAATATTCAATAATTATGAATTTGAAGTGGAGCTTGGCGGGCTGGAAACAACAATGGGTAATGCTAATCTGAAACCTGAAAGGACAATTGCTTATGAATTGGGTTTGCAACAGAATATTATGGATCTGTTCAGCGTTGAAATAACAGCATACTACAAAGACATTAACAATCTGCTTGCACAAGAGATTATTAACACAACAGATAAAAAAGTATATGCCAGATATACAAACAGGGACTATGGAAACGTAAAAGGAATAACGGTTTTATTAAGGAATAATTTTTCAGCAAACGTTTCCGGTTCCCTGGATTATACTTATCAGGTGGCTAAAGGCAATGCCTCAGATCCGAATGCTGTATTTACGAATTTTCAGACAAGTCCTCCCAAAGAAAGTGAGAAACAAGTACTGCCACTTGATTGGGATCAGAGACACACTTTAAATGCATCAATAATGTTGGGAGATATGACAAGTTGGGGGATGTCAATTACAGGAAGATTCAGCACAGGACAACCATACACACCTTCAAATCCATCAAGTTCAATAACGACACAATTTGAGAATTCCGACAGAAAGCCAAGTTTTTATAATATTGATATGAATATTTACAAATTTTTTGAAGTATTCGGGACAAGAATAAAGCTATATTGTCAAATTTATAACCTGACGGACCAACTGAATGAGAGATATGTATATGCCAGCAGTGGCAGAGCTGACTATCCATTCAGAAATGCAACTGAACTGCAATTGCTGAAACAGAATCCCAACTTTACAGTTGAAGAAATAGACTTAAGGCCGAATTATTACTCGGAACCGAGAAAAGTATTAATCGGTTTCAGTCTTGATTTTTAAGGAGTTAATGAATATGATAAAATCAATAAACACTCAGAGTAGAATATTCAATATGAGATTGATAATTTTAATGTTTTCTGTTCTATGTATAACTTCACTTTCTTTTGCTCAGAACGAAGAAGGGGAAAAGCAGACAGCTCCAAAACCGAATTTTAGAAAAGTAAGCGGAATCCAGGAAAGAAGGACGGGAATTCATGATGGGAATCTTGTATATACAAGGTTTTCAAACTTCGGAAATCTTGGCAGCAGATATGAACCGCCAAAAATGGAATGGCCGAAAGGGTCGGGACAATGGTACGGATATGAGTTTATCATGATTGCCGGAGCAGAAGTAGTTGACAAGCAAGGAAATACAATTCATATAATATCCGAGAATTACACGAATCCGGGTTCATTTGATATAAGTCCTGATGGGACACACACATATGGCTGGGAACCCTTACCGGGGTATTTTAATTCCGGAGCAGAAAATAAATACAACTATCCGGCAATGAGTCATATGAAGGAAACCTGGCCACAAAACTGGCAATACGATTATCCAGGAACACCGGGTAGCAGGGACGGATACTGGAATGGAGAGTTTGGCGCTTATGTAAGGGCAGATCAAGAAAGTTATTATGTAATGGATGACAGAAACAATGATGAGTTTGCTTATTATCCATTTATCAGCAATACACAAGACACAATGTCTTTTCCAACAGGAAGAAGGGGATTAGGTCTTGAGGTAAAAGTTCGAGGGTACCAATGGTCTCAGGTTGAAGCTGAGGATATATTAATAGTCAGGTTCGATATTCAAAACGTAAGTGAGAAGGATCTTTCGAAAGCTATTTTCGGTATGTATGTTGATCCGGCTATCGGAGGTGAAGGAGACTCACAGGATGATAATGCATTTTTTGATACGGAAGAAGATATTACATATTGCTGGGACCTAGATGGTCTAGATAATAAAGGAAGACCCGGAGTAGGATATTTCGGGTATGCATTTCTTGAGAGTCCAGGAGATCCTCTGAACGGATCAGATGATGATGAAGATGGTTTAATTGATGAGAGACAAGATAACGGTGCAGGAAGTATAGTTTTTGGGCCAATCGGGAATTATGGAGAACCGAAATCACACTGGTCCGGAGATGAAGATGGTGACTGGAGAACATTCACAGATGATAATGGTGATAATAAATGGAGCAATGGTGAGGATATTGGGGATGATCTGGGATCAGACGGAATAGGTCCTTATGATATGGATTATCCCGGGCCAGACTCTGATGGTACTGAGGCAAACGGAAAACCGGATCATGGGGAACCAAATTTTGGAAAAACTGATAATGATGAATCTGATCAAATCGGATTAACAAGTTTTCTTTTAAGACCAGCAGGCAACATAAGTGATGACGAATCTACATGGAATGAAATGACGCCGGGAATGTTTAGCGGATTATTACCAACGAATTTAGCGTTTATATATGGATCGGGTTACTTTACTCTTCCAAGGACTGAAACGCGAAAATTTGCAATTGCAAATCTTTTTGGAAATGATTTTGATGATATTCTACGAAATAAAAGAACAATGCAAAGGATTTACAATGCTGATTATAATTTCACAAAGCCCCCCCTACTTCCAAAAGTAACTGCTGTGGCAAGTGATAAGAAAGTGATTCTAACCTGGGATGACAGAGCAGAAAGTTCAAGAGATCCTATATACGGAGAAGATTTTGAAGGATATCTCATTTACCGCTCAACTGATCCATCATTCAATCAAATAAAAACTATAACAGATTCATATGGTAATCCGATTTTCTGGCAGCCCATAGCGCAGTATGATGTTAAGAACGGACTGACAGGGCCACATCCAATAGCAATCGGGGAAACGGGAGCCCGATTTAATATGGGTAAAGATACGGGATTGAAGTATTATTTTGTTGACGAAAACGTAGAAAACGGAAGAACTTATTATTATGCAGTGTGCTCTTATGACAAGGGATATGCAGAGGATTTCTATTCAAGAGGAATTGTAAAGCAACCAAATCTAGCTAACGCTCCCCCAAGTGAGTGTACCAAGATAATTCAAACTGATCTTTTAGGTAACGTAATTTTTGTTGACAGAAACTGTGCAGTTGTTGTACCGAATGCACCAAGCGCAGGCTATATAAAAGGAAGTATTATTGACGGGGTTACGCATACAGGAGTAGCAACCGGAAGAATAATTGTGGAACCGGTACTTTCCGATACGATTAAGAATGGAAATGTATATGAAATAACATTTTTGGATACATCAAAAGCAAGAATAACAAGCGGAGTGAGAATTAAAAACATTACTACCGGAGATACGGTTTACTCAGCGAATTATTTTGATGCAGATGAAATAAAGAGTCAGATTATTGATGGAATGACAATGGTATTCCAGAATGACACAGTTGGAGTAAAGACCAAAGAGTGGATACCCGGACCGGCGAATTTAGATGTAAATATTGCATTACTTGAATCTCCTAAGACAATTCCGATTCCGGAGGATTTTGAAATCAGGATAGGTTCGCCGAAATCGGATACTTCGCATAATCCGCTTGCATTTTTAAGGCAACCCGTTAACTTTTCTGTATGGAGCACATCAAAGAATCTTAAATACAAAGCTTTGTTCAATGAAAGGATCTTTAAGGACAGTTTATTAAATTCAGGCGATGAAGTTGTAGTAGTATTCGATATAAAGGGATTCGACTACAAGACTGTATGGAGGTTAAATTTCGGTGATACTCTTGCTACAACGAAAATAACCCCTCAAGCGGGAGATATTCTTAAATTTACAGTAACAAAGCCCTTTAATATTGAGGATAATTATACATTCACAACTAAAGCAGCAACTGTTGATTTAAGCAGGGCAAAAGAGCAAATGGAGAACATTTATGTTGTTCCCGATCCTTATGTAGTATCGGCATCATGGGAAAAACCCTTGTTCTATTCTTCCGGAAGAGGAGAAAGACGAGTTGATTTTGTGAATTTGCCACAGGAGTGTACAATAAGAATATACTCAGCAAGCGGAAAACTAGTAAAAACATTGGAGCACAGCGGAACCGGAAGCAACGGTTCTCATCAGTGGGATCTTACAACCGATGATGGCTTAACAGTCTCATTTGGAATATACATTTTCCACGTTGACGCTCCGGGAATCGGGTCAAAAATTGGTAAATTCGCTATCATTAAATAGTCGCAAAGTATGGAGCTAAAAATGAAATCGAAAAAATATATTTATGGAATTTTATTCATAATAACATTAATTGTTCCAAACATGTATGCGCAGTCTGGTGAGGATGAATTTTCTAAGATGAACTTTGCTGAGTCAGTAACAAACAGGGGAACTTCAGCGGCAGCTTTTTTGGAAATAGGCGTTGGGGCGAGAGCGGAAGCTATGGGGAGTGCATTTACAGCTATCTCAAATGATGCGTCTGCGCTTTACTGGAATGCAGCAGGGATCTCCGGATTAACTGACGTAAGTATAACCGCGAGTCACACAGAATGGCTGGCGGAAACAAAATTCCAAAACCTGGGTTTAGTGATACCAATTGGCGATTCAAAAGCATTTGGTTTTTCGCTTACTATGCTAGATTATATGGATAAGCAACCTGTAAGAACTATAAGGTATCCGGAAGGGACCGGAGAATATTACGATGCCTCTGATCTGGCGATTGCAGTAAGCTATGCAATGAATATTACTGAGGGTTTTTCGTTTGGTATTACAGGAAAGTATATCTATCAAACAATATGGCATGAATCCGCAGCAGCTTTTGCGGCTGATCTGGGAATACTTTACAAAACGGATTTGAAGGGATTAACATTAGGTGCAAGTATCTCGAATTTTGGAAGTGATATGCGACTGGACGGAAGAGACTTAATAAGACCATATGATGAGGATCAGCAGAATTATTCTAACGACAAATTAAATGTCCTGTTAAAAACAGATGAGTTCTCTCTTCCGCTTCTATTCAGATTTGGTATTGCATATAATCTGGCGGTTCATTCGGATCACGATTTTAACCTTGCCGCAGATTTACTGCATCCAAGCAATAATGTTGAGTCTATGAATGTGGGCTTAGAATATGGGTTTAAGAATGTACTCTTTTTAAGAGGGGGTTATCAGTCATTATTTGATAACAGAAGTGAGACAGGATTAACGCTTGGAATTGGTGTAAGAAATCCGCTTTCAGATTTTCTTGATATTGAATTCAATTATGCTTATTCAGATTGGGGAAAACTAAAAAGCGTTCAAAGATTTTCAATTGACTTACGCTTTTAATGAATTGATGAAAAAGGTTTCTAGTGATGGAAAAAAATAATAATATCGAATATTTTGATTTAATAATAATAGGTGCCGGAATAAATGGTGCGGGTATTGCTCTCGACGCAGCATTGAGAGGAATTAAAGTACTTTTACTAGATAAACGAGATTTCGGAGGATACACAACAAGTGCTTCAACAAAGTTAATACATGGAGGACTCCGGTATTTGGAATATATGGAATTTCCGCTTGTAAGGGAATCCTTGAGAGAAAGGGAAAGGCTACTTCACAATGCACCCCACCTAATTAAACCTTTACAGCTAAACGTTCCTTTGTATAAAACTAATAAAAGGGGACCACTAGTTATAAAGCTTGGTATGATACTTTACGATCTTCTTTCTTATGATAAGAGTTTACCTAACCATAATTTCCACTTCCTTCAAAAAGGGGGTAACGGATTCGAGAAAGGTTCTATCCTGAGGAAAGATGATCTTAAGGCAGTTGCAAGTTATTATGACTGTATTGCACAGTTCCCGGAAAGGCTTTGTCTGGAGATTGTTCTGAGTGCAAAACAGAATGGGGCAGTTGTAAAAAACTACTGTGAGTTTTTATCGATGACGAAAAGTTCCGACGATTATAACCGAGTAACGTACAAGGATTTAATGTCCGATTTGTCGATATCAGTGTACGGGAGAGTAGTAGTTAATGCAACCGGACCATATGTGGATAATGTAAATGCTCTTATAAATAAGGAAATAAAAAGGAGAATGGGTGGAACTAAGGGAAGTCATATAATAATTGAAAAATTTGCAAATGGTCCTAAAGAAGCACTATACATTGAATCACATCAGGATGGACGACCTTTCTTTATTATACCCTGGAGAGATTATTACCTTGTGGGGACAACAGATATTTATTTTGAAGATGATTTTGACAGAGTAACCGCATCAGAAGATGAGGTAAAATATCTTTTAAGAGAGTTGAATTATTATTTTCCCAAACGTGAGTTTGTCCATAATGATATTTTCTACTCATATTCCGGGGTAAGACCCCTCCCTTATGAACCGGGGAAAAAAGAGCGACAGATAACAAGAAAGCATATTATTGTTGATCACTCTAAAGAAAAAGAAAAAATAGATAATTATATATCCATAGTAGGTGGGAAGCTAACAACATACAGGAGTCTTTCAGAAGAAGCCGTTAACCTAATATGTACAAAACTTAAAAAAGACATAAATTGCAGAACAAGAAATTACAAATTAATCGGAGCAGCAGGTATTCAAAGTATAGAAGAATATAAAAAGGAATACACGGCGAAGAGTGCCAAGAATTACGAGGTTCCGTTGGAAACTGCAGATTATTTAATTGATTTTTACGGCAGCAATTTTAGAGATGTACTTAACTTAACAATAAGCAGATCAGATCTTAAAGATCCGATATCGTCAGAAAACAAGGATATAAAAGCTCAAATAATTTATGCTATAGAAAAGGAAGAGGCTAAAACACTTGAGGATATTCTGATCAGAAGAACCGGTATTGGTACAAATAAAACATTAGGGCTGGATTGTGTTGATGATGTGAGTAAAATTGCAGCAGCCAAACTTGGATGGAATGAAACAATAAGAAAACAGAATCTGGAGAAATATATTGAAAATGTACATTTTTTCTATGAAATAAAAGGAAGCGAAAAAAAAATGGAAACAGTTAAATGAGTATATCCAAGCTAAAATTAGCCCCAATATACTACAATATTTTCGAAGAACTATTAGGAGAAGTAGAATCGGGTAAATTGGGACCAAATGAAAAGTTTCCAAGTGAGAATGATCTTTGCCAAAGATTTAACGTAAGCCGCGGGACAATAAGAGAAGCACTGAAACTTTTGGAACAGCATGGTGTAATTACTCGTACGCAAGGAAAAGGAACTTTTATTACAGAAAAGAAATTTGAACAGGAAGTTACAAGATTAATGGGATTTTCTGAAGTAATGAAAAGATACGGGATTGAAGCAACAGCTAAATTATTATCACTTGAAGTAATTCCGGCTAATGACAGAATAAGAGATAGACTTAATTTATTGCAGGGAGAAAATGTAGTTGCGATCAAGAGATTGAGATTAGGAGACGGCATACCACTAATTATTGAAAGATCATACTTTGTTTATTCGATATTCAAACCTATTTTAGCTTATGATCTTGAAAGTTCATCTATCTTTGAACTTTTGTATCAGCATACCCCTTATAGATTGGGTTACGCAACGCAATTTATTGAAGCTGTTATTTCAAGGGACGATGAAAGTGAGCTATTTGAAATATCAACGGGATCACCACTATTGTTGATAAAACGTTTAGTTCACCTAATAGATGGAAGGGCTTTTGAATTTTCTGAAGATTTGTACCGGAGTGACAAACTGAAATTCACAATCAAAACAGCACCTTATGAAAAAAATGACATGGAAATGGATATAATAAAAAATAAAAAACAAACTTTAAACTCAAAGGATTAGTCATGGATAAATCAATCAAAAAAATCTGGTTAATAGTGACCATTATACTGGTATTAACCTCAGCAAACAGCATAATGGCTCAATGGAATAAAGCACTTCACTTTTCATGGTGGCAACATGACAGGGTATTAATTCCCGATGCGCCGAGTCTTTTTCCATTTGTGCTAAACGCAGGAACGGTGGAAATGTGGTTTAAACCTGATTCATTGTTTACCGCAACCAGTCACCCACCTGATTATACATACTTGTTCAGCAAGAACCTTTCCGGCAATGTACAGGGAGACCTTGGAATTGGGTGGAAAAGAAATGATGGTGATATACAGTGTTTTATACAAGACGGTTCAGTTACACAAGATGTATATCCACTAATTACGGCATGGGAACCGCGATGGTATCACATAGCCTATGTATGGGATACAGCCGACTCTATGAGAGTATTTATTGATGGTGTGCAAAGTGCAGATATAGAGCCGAACCAAGCAGGTGAAGTCTGTTTGCCTGTTTACGGCGGAACTCAGACTATCGTGCTAGGTTCCGGAGCAGTGGATTTGCTTGATTTAAGATATGAAACCTTCAGAGGATCAATAGATGAGGTGAGAATATCAGCAGTTGCCCGATATACAAATAACTTCACAGTGCCAACTACTGCATTTGAAGTGGATCCATACACTATTGCCCTGTGGCATTTTGATGAAGGAAACGGTAATACTGTAAGTGACGCAACCGGTAATGGATTCAATGGAATACTTGGTCATCCTGATTCAGTAAATTATGCTCATCCTGAGTGGATCAATGTTATAAGGGATCCTAAAATAATAATTAATGAAATGAATGTTGATGTAGCAGAAGGAAATGCAGGAGATGCAAACGGAGATGGTACTAGGGATGCTAATCAAGATCAATTTATAGAAATTGTAAACATTACGAATACAGTGCAAGATCTTTCAGGTTATCAAGTCGGGGATAATTCAGGCCTAAACTTTACGTTTCCGCAGGGATATACAATTGCACCGAGTAGTTTTGTAACTATATTTGGAGGGGGAAATGTCTCCAATGTAACCGGATATAATCCAGATCAACTGCTTACTAGAGTTTTCACAGCAGGGGGTTCAATTGGAGACGGATTGCTTACTGCCGGTGATTATGTGATTATAAAATCTGCAGACGGAAGTCATGACGTATATTTTGCGTATGGCGATAAATATGGAGCGGGTGCACCCTCGGGAAACGGAGCATCCGGAATATCATGGGAATTTATGGAAAGGACTCAAGCGAATACAGGGAATGATAACTCCATAACACGTAATCCTGATGGGAATTATACAACTGGCGGTGATATCTTTGTTGAACATAATACAGTAAGTTCACAAGCTTTTTCTCCAAATAAAACGGCTGCAGGTTATAGCATACTAGTATTCCCATTGACAGTAACAGTGAACCCGACCGGTACAGGAAATGTTACAATAGATCCTCAGTTGGAAGTATATCCGGTAGGTACAGCTGTAACAATTACGGCTCAACCGAATGATAAGTATGTATTTACAAGCTGGACCGGAAGCGTTGATGAGCTATTTAATCCGCTTGGAATCACGATGAATTCTCCAAAAAATATAACGGTGAATTTTGCACCACAATTCAGAGTAACACCAAAGTTGATTGTTAATGAAGTGCTTGCAGATCCTAAGAACGATCCAATACTTGGTGATGCTAACGGTGACGGAGTAGTAAGTTCACTGCAAGATGAGTTTGTGGAACTGGTGAACATTAGTGATCAACCCTTTGATTTATCGGGCTTTAGAATAGGTGATGATGAGATGATAACTTACACATTTCCGAACGGATACATTCTGCAGCCGAAACAATTCTTAGTATTTTTTGGTGGTGGCGATCTTACGAACGTCCCCGGATATAATCCTGATATAATGCAAACCAGAGTATTTAAGGCGGATAGTCAAGGTGTTGGAAACGGATTGGCTAATGGAGGGGACTTCTTTTTACTCCTTTCTCCAGATGGTTCGTACGATATGTATTTTGGATATAATTCAAAATTCAATTCAGGACCTCCGGTAACAGATGTTGTTGCAGGAGTGGAATTCGAAATAATGCAAGAAACAGCAACTAACGGACAGAATGATAATTCCATGACACGTAATCCCGACGGAAATATCAGTATCGGAGATCCATTTGTAGAACATAAAAATGTTTCACAGGCATTATTTTCACCGGGTAAGATGTTAGACGGAAGCACATTTCTTTCTGCTGAGGATAAGAATTTAACAGGAGTTCCAACAGAATATAAGATGTATACAAATTATCCAAATCCTTTTAATCCAAGTACAACAATCAGATTTGATATACCTAATCGATCAAAAGTTGTGCTAAAGATATTTAATATTCATGGCGAAGAAATTATAACACTTGCTAATGAGGAATTTAATCCAGGAGAGTATGGAATAACATGGAACGGTAAAAACTCCAGAGGGGAATCAATGCCGAGTGGTATGTATATATACAGAATAGTTTCGGATAACTTTACGCAATCAAGCAAGATGATCTTATTAAAGTAAGGAGTTATAAAAGCCTCTTCCCTCAAAGGGGAGAGGCTCTTTTATTAATTAATAGTATTGAGGAGTTTATTGAAGTTTGTATTTATTACTCTAATTATTTCCGCAAGTATACTTGCTCAGAATCGAATTCTATTCAGATACAATGCGGATTTTCCTGCGGGATCTGATCTGCAAAATGCTGTAACTCTGAATTCAGTTTCTGTACAAAACAACATTGAAGATGAAGAGGAAACAGCAAGAGGCATTGGTGGTTGGGGTTTGCTTCCAAGAAAAAGCGCATCTTTCTCTGGGGGAGAAAGTTATATTGTAACGACAGGAAATGTTCAAACATCTTACTTTGGGACTATTCAGATTTCTGGGGACTTATGGATCAAACCAGAAACCCCAAATGCAGCGATCATATCCTGGGATGATACAAGCAAGCTAACGGGTTTGAATGTTTATTTAGAGCAAGGGAAAGTCAATCTTCATTTCAGATTTCTGGGAAACAACTATATAACTAAGGCACCGGCTACCTTGGTTTTATCCGAATGGCAATTTGTAAGCTGGGGTGTAAAACTTGAGAATGGAATTCTTGAGTTAACAATTTATGTCAATCACAAACAAATAAAGAAAGAGAATTATTCGCCTGGAACAAGTGGCGGGTTAATAGCATTGAACACAATAGTTTATTTAGGAAAGTGTATAAACAGCAGCATAAACTCACCCAATTTTCAAGGAATGATTCATGCAGCACAAATTAGAAATTATATACCAGATGATACTTATTTGCTTTCATTTCTTCCATTCGATGGAGGGAGTTATTTTGGATTTCCCAATTTCCATGATTATCCAATATCCTTGAATTCCACACCTGTTGATAAGCGAATTAGCTCAAGTCCTACTCAAATAATGCAGAAATCAATAGTTCCATATCAGAATGAAGGATTTATTCCACAAGGAATTACTAATACACATGAAGATGAGGACTATACAGGACCCGAGTTTATTTATATCTCAATGTATCACAAGACTCAAACCGGAAGCACCGGAGGTAAGAGGAGCATAATAGTTGAGATTGATCCGAACAATGATTACAGAGTAAGAAGATGTTTCAGGATAATGGGGAGTTTCGCATTTTCACATGTGGGGGGGATAGCATATAAAAACAAATCTATATATATATCCACTTCATCCAAAATTGAAGTTTACACGCTTCCGGATTTTGTAACACCATATAACAAAAAGTATATAGACCTTACAACATCTCCTAATAATCTATATAATGTTGGGAGTAAAGCATCCTTTTGTACATATTTTATGGATACACTGTGGGTCGGAGATTACAGGTTAAGCGGAGAGCCGACTCCATATCTTTATGGTTATCGTATTGATAACATCGGAAGGGTTGTAAACTATGAAGCACCAACAATTTACAGGCTTCCAACAAATACACAAGGTGTTGCATGGAAAATGGTAAATAACCAGTCATACTTGTTAATTAGTCAAAGTGGTGGTGATGCCGGGAGTAAAATCCACAGAGTAAAACGCAGCGCATTAAATACGTCATCAGTACCTATTATAGACACAACATTTAAGATTCCGGCAGGGGGCGAGGACTTAAGCATTGATAAAAATGGAGATTTATTGAATGTATCTGAGTCGGGAGCGTTATATATACAAAAAGGTCCAAGTCCATTAACATCATTTTTCCCATTTATTTTTACTATTGATGATTCGATTTTATTCAACGGAATATTAACTTCAATAAATGAAATAAAGAGCGATGAATCCTCCTTGCTTCCGAATGAATATAAAATATCATCATTCCCCAATCCTTTTAATGGAAATACCGATGTAGTAGTTTATTTACCTAATTCAGGTCTTGTTACCTTAAAGATATATAATTTAAATTGAGAAGAGATAAGTGTTTTACAGAATGGCACTATGAGTTCCGGAAAACACGTATTTAGCTGGAATGCCTGTGGAAATAACTCGGGAGTATATATCATGACAATGTATGTAAACAGTCAACCGGTATCATCTCATAAAATGGTTTATTTAAAATAAAGGCAATAATTGAAATGAAAAAATTTATCTGTTTAGTGTTAATTCTAACGGGAGTTATAATAATGGATACAGTTACTAAAGCCCAGGTAATCATAACTGCACACAGAGGTGCGAGTGGACACGCACCGGAAAACACAATGAGCTCCTTGAAAAAAGCGATTGAAATGGGGGCTGAGTTTTGCGAAATAGATGTGCAAGAAACAAGTGACGGTGTGATCATTCTTGTTCACGATAAAAATTATAAGCGAACCTGTGGTGTTGATAAGAATGTTTGGGAGACTACATACAACGAAACCAGAGAACTTGACTGTGGCAGATGGTTCGGAGATACTTTTATAGATGAACCCGTTCCCAGACTGGATGAGATAATTGATGCAGCCAGAGGGAGAATAAAACTGAATATTGAATTAAAGACAAACGGTCATGAAAAATTGCTAGCGGAAAAAGTTGTTGAATTGCTGCTTCAAAAGAATTTTCTTACTGAAGTGATAATAACATCATTTGATTTTACGCTAATTGACAAAGTAAAATCACTTAATCCCTATATTAAATCAGGTTATATTTTCTCTAAAGTTGGAGAAAGAGATGTTTTCGCTGCTGATATCGATCTTTTAAGTGTAAACAAGAGTTTAATCAATAAGGAATTTGTGGATAAAGCTTTTGCCTCAGGGAAAGAAGTGCATGTATGGACAGTTAATGAAATCAGTGAAATGGAAAAACTGGTTGAGTTAGGTGTTACAAGTATTATAACAAACTATCCTGACAGATTAAAGAGCGTTTTGGAGAAAAATAAGAAATGACCACTATGCATGGGAAAATGTTCCTTTTAATTGTTTTAATAGGTTTATTTACTAATTATAGTGAAATATATTCTCAAGAAGAACAGAAGTTCAGTACATATTTCTATGATAAATGTTCAGCGTTTGATATATTACAAGTGAAAGAGGGAAGGATCATTTTCATCGGAGATAGCATAACCGACAGATGTGAATGGAGCGAGTTATTTCAAAGGACAGATATTATTCGGAGGGGAATAAGCGGGGATATATCAGAAGGAGTTTTAAAGCGTTTGCCGGAAATTATCAGAAGAAAACCGTCAAAAATATTTTTAATGATCGGCGTTAACGACCTGCGACGGAATTTAGATATTGATCATGAAGTAGTAATAAACTATGCTGAAATAATTCAACAAATTAAAAAAGAATTGCCAAAGACAAAGATTTATGTTCAATCCGTATTACCTGTGAATAACATTGTTAAAGATACAAAAACCACTAATTTAAAAGTTAAGGAATTAAACTTTAAACTTAAAAACCTTTCATTAAAAGAAGGAGTTGAGTTTATAGATCTTTTCAGTCAATTTATTGATGAGAATGGTAATCTGAAAAATGAATTGACCTCTGACGGATTACATATTAATGGTACGGGCTATGAGATATGGAGTAATTTAATTGCAGAGGACATTAAGGAATGATGAAGGTATTACTTTTTATTTCTTTGATCTTTTTTTTAATTGGATGTTCGAGTGCACCAGAGAAAGAACTTCAATACAAAGAAAACGATTATTTTCTTAGAATTTGTGAAGTGAAGGGGAGACAAGGGGTATCTACCGATGGTGATAATATTTATATAAGCGGGACGAAAGAGTTGTATAAATATGATATGAAGGGTAAACTCCTAGTTGAGAACTTGTCTCCCTTTAAGAACATTAACTTAGAAGTAAATCATCTTGGGGATATTGATTTGCATAAAGAAGAGATATACACATGTATAGAAAAATTTACTGAAGGGCGAGGGGATAATTTTGTAATCGGTATTTACAACAAAAATGATCTGAGTCTAGTGAGAACTATTATACCCGGGAAAAACAGCCCACAAAAAGAAATAAGTGGGATAGCTGTTGATCCGGAGAGAAAATTGATCTGGATGACAGATTGGACAGATGGTAAAAGTATTTATTATTATGATCTTGCAACAGGAGATTACATAGGAAGGATTATATTAAAAAAAGAACTGTTTTATTTGCAAGGTATTGTAGTTCACAAAAACTATCTCCTTCTAACTGCTGATGATGGTGATGCAGAAAATGAAGTAAGTGATAATCTTTATGCAATTAAAATTAATATGTTTGCTGATGTTATTTCAACACCCATTCATTTAAAAGAATTTGAAGATGTAAAAAGGGAAGGGGAGATCGAAGGAATAACGATTAATCGAAAGAACGGTGAACTCATCGTACTTTTTAACCGGGGTGCAAAAATCATTAAAGGAATTCCGAAAGGATTCTATCCCGGTTACGATAAAGAAATTCACGAAATTTATTTTTATAAAAATATAGGACAACTACCAGAGGATTAAGAATGAACCAAATTATGAAAATCATTTTCTATGTAATTGTATTTGTTTCGATTTCTTTCGCGCAAAATAAAACAATATTTAAACCAATATCCGGTTTTCACGAAGATGCAAACAAATTGATAGAAGAGTTCTTGATATCCACAGAAAACGAAACGGGACGAAAAATTGCAGTATTTGACGGAGACGGTACTGTGCTAGGACAAACTCCTCATTATCTTGCTGATGAGTGCATGTATGCATATATAAAGAGTAAACCGGGACACAGGACTGGACTGTTAAATGAAATGATAAATCAATCTAATGTATCCATTCCATACGTACAAAATCGTATTCGTTTACTGGCCGGACTATCTCTAAACGAAATGCGAGAAATGGGAAAACAATGCTTTAAGGAGAGATATTCCGATAAGATATTTGAACCTATGAGGCAATTAATTAATGTTTTGAAGCAAAATGGATTTGAGGTATGGATCGTAACCGGTTCTCCGGAGGCTATGTATCAAGGATTTCTTTCCGAAGAACTTGAGATTCCAGTAACCAATATAATCGGTGTAAAATCCGTAATCAGACATGGAATCATCACTGAAGAAATTGTACATCCAGTACCACAGGACAGAGGTAAAATGGAAGCGATAGAGACATTCATTCAAGACAAACCATTGATAGTTGGCGGAAACAGCCGGGGTGATAAAGAAATGATAGAGTTTAGTAAGGGATTGCGGATAATAGTGAATCCGGATACATTTGTTGCCCCAGATCAAACTGAAAGTATTTCTGATTATGCAAAAAAGGAAGGGTGGATTATTCTAAGAATTAACGATACTCCGGACGATTCTATACCATGGATTTCTACGGAAGATTATAAAATAAAAAGAAACAAAACAAATATTGTGAAGTAGGTAATTATGCTGAAAAAAGGATTTCAAATATTTTCTCCCGATCCGATAAAAACAAAACTGCCGGATGATAAGATAGAGAAAAATTACAAATTATTAAGGTGGAGAGTTCTGGAATCCACTTTCTTAGGATATGCCATTTTCTATCTTGTTAGAAATAATCTTTCTACAGTTGCCAAGGATATGCAAAATGCCCTCTATTATGATAAGGACATGATAGGCAATATCCTTGCAATAACTGCTATTTCGTATGGACTAGGAAAATTTGTATTAGGTGCATGGTCAGACAGAAGCAATCCACGTAAATTTATGGCAGCAGGATTGTTTTTTTCTGCAATCCTGAATTTTATATTTGGAGGAGTTGCCAGTTATGGTGTACATCTTTTCCTTTGGGGTTTAAATGGATTTATTCAGGGAATGGGGTGGCCTCCATGCGGAAGGACAATGGGACATTGGTACAGTATCCGAGAGAGGGGATCAGTATTTGCAGTTTGGAACATTGCACATAACATTGGAGGAGGAATAGCGGGAATGCTTGCCGCCTATGCGGCCATGCATTTCGGAGGGTGGCAGGCAGCATTTTATTTTCCGGGGGCAATTGCTTTAATAGGATCAGTCTATATTTGGTTCCGTTTAAAAGATACTCCACAATCATGCGGTTTGCCTCCGATTGAAGAATATAAAAAGGAAGATTATATTGATGTAGAGATTCATGCTGAACCGGAGAGGGAACTCACATACAGGGAATTGTTTATTGACAACATACTAAGGAATAAATATTTGTGGGTTTTTGCTCTGGCTAATTTTTTTGTGTATATTGTAAGATATAGTATGCTGGACTGGGGACCGATGTACCTTAGAGAGATAAAGGACGCAACATTGGTTGGCGGTGGAATGTCCATTCTGATAATTGAATTTGCCGGAATTCCTTCAACTCTTCTGATGGGATGGTTATCCGATAAAGCGGGAGGGAGAAGAGGAATGGTAAGTCTTCTTTGCATGATCCCAATCCTTTTTGCATTTTTCGGGATATATATTACTCCCGCAGGTTATCTTTGGGTAGATATGGTTTTACTTGGAATTGTCGGATTTTTTGTTTATCCACCTGTAATGCTGTTAGGAGTTTCGGGTTTAGATCTTACAAGCAAAAAAGCGGTTGGAACCGCAGCCGGCTTTATAGGGTTATTTGGTTATCTGGGGAGGACAGTTCAAGCAAAAGGATTTGGTTGGATGGCAGAGCATTTTGGGAAATTATATGATAAAAATTTCGCTTGGGAGATGATAATATTGTGTATTTTAGCTTGTACTGTTTTATCAATAATTATACTGGCTTTTACTTGGAAAATAAAACCAAAAGCATAAAAAGTATTTAACCGGATGATAGTAAGATTAATGATAGAATTTTGCCATTATCCAAAATAGTAAACTAAATCAATAATAAATACCAGGAGGTATCGTGAAAAAAATCTTCTTTTTTGCAGCTCTTCTTTTGGCTGTGAACTTTACAAGTGCACAACTATTGGTCGAGAACTTTGACTATCCCGTGGGAAGTCTCTTAACAGCTAACGGCTGGACAAACCATAGCGGAACGGGTACTTTTTTTACTACTATACAAGGGAATTTAGCATATACGGGTTATCCTTTGAGCAATATTGGTAACATGATATATGTTACAGGAGGCAGCGGATCAAGAGAGGATGTTAACAGAGCATTCATGCCGGGAATTGTCCAAGGAAATGCATATTTAACATTCCTTATCAATGTTGATTCTGCAAACACAACAGGAGACTACTTCTTACATACAGCGCCAGTTCCGATGGGATCAGCATACAGATGCAGAGTATTCGTAAAGGGTGATGGAGCAACAGGATTCCAGATCGGGATTGCAAAATCCGGCGGCACAGGAGCTGTTCCACCAGTTTACTCCACTTCATTAAATTTCAATACTACTTATTTAGTTGTTGCTAAGTATGAAATTATTGGTGACACAACAGGTTATGATGATGTAGTGAAATTATATCTTAATCCGAATTTATCGCAACCTGAACCTGTAACACCTACTTTGTTCCACGAAGATACAACGTCAGGTGCAAAAGACAGACCTGTTCAAACAGTAGCAATAAGGCAGGGTGCAAATAACCTAGGGTTGAGATTGGATGGACTTATGGTCACGGATAACTGGCCATTGGTGGTTCCTGTTGAACTCGCAAGTTTTACAACAAATACTACGAACAACAACACAGAATTACACTGGGCAACTGCAACAGAAACTAATAATAGCGGTTTTGAAGTTTTGAGAAACGGGACGGTGATTGCATTTATAAAAGGTAACGGAACATCGGCCTCAGTTAATAGCTATTCATATACTGATAATAATCTGGCTAACGGGAAATATACTTATGAACTGAAACAGATTGATTTTGATGGCACAGCAGTAATAGTTGCTAAAGCTGAGGTTGAAGTAAATTACTCACCTTCAAATTTTGAGCTTCTAAACAACTATCCTAATCCATTTAACCCATCTACAGTGATTAGTTATAATCTACCTGTAGAAAGCAAAGTTACTCTGAAAATCTATGATGTATTAGGTAATGAAGTAGCTACTTTGGTTAATGGTCAAATGTTGGCAGGAACGCATTCCGTAACATTCAATGCAAGCGGACTACCAAGCGGAATTTACCTTTATTCAATTCAGGCAGGAAATTTCACTAGCACTAAAAAATTGATGCTTACGAAATAATCTGGTTTCAAAAAAAAAGCCGGGATATAAGTTCCGGCTTTAATTTTTTAAACAAAAAAATAGGTTCTGTTGACTGAACAGAACCTATAAAGCGGAGAGGGCGAGATTCGAACTCGCGGTACAGTTTAACCCGTACGACGGTTTAGCAAACCGTTGGTTTCAGCCACTCACCCACCTCTCCGAAAACGCTGAAATTATCAAATTTAATTGTCAAATATAACTATTTTTATTGAATTGTAAAATTATTTTTGCAGTAAGACTCCTATTATTTTTGAACTAACAAATGAAAATAGCAGTTACGATTTAATCAGTAAAGAAAGGAAGGAATCATGAATTGTCCTGTATGCAAAACAACAAAATTAGTAATTTCAGACCGTCAGGGGATTGAGATAGATTATTGTCCAGACTGCAGAGGTGTTTGGCTTGACAGAGGTGAACTGGATAAGATAATTGAAAAATCGATCGGTCAATTACAAAGCTCATTTTCTAAGGAAGCAGACAGAAATTATGATCGAAAAGATGATTATTTCAAATATGATTATAAAAAGCGAAAAAAGGGAAGTTTTTTAGGGGAATTATTTGATTTTTAGATAAAAAGAGTAAAGTAATATAGTTTTGAGAACAAATCGCAAGTATTAATCGGTGATTTTTTTTGACTCAAAAATTATTCACCCATAATTTGATTTATATCACAAATTTTATTAAATTTGCGACTTAATTATGAAAAATTTATTTTATTTCTCGCACAAGCATTTAAAATTCGTTGAAATAAAAAACATTAAGTTGAAATTTATTTCAATGTTTGTGTTTTTTACGGTAGTTTCCTTCATTCTTCTTACGGGAGCTCTTTATATTTATTCAGTGGCATTTAATCCAACATTCAACATGCCATTTGTCAAGAATGAAAAAGAGATGCTTAAAAGAAAACTGAAGGAAGTTACTGTTAAATATCACAACCTTGGCGTCAAGCTAGACAGTATTGTATCAATGAACCAGACGCTCCGAGCTGCGGTCAATCTTCCTCCGATATCTGAAGAGGAGAGGAAACTCGGAACCGGAGGTAGTTCAAAGAACAATTTTTTTGATATTATTAAGTACAAAAATAATAATGACTTGATAAAGACTCTTGAAATAGTAGACGACATCGAACGCAAGGTCAATTTTGAATTATCGAATTACAAAACCATAAAAGGTAAATACGAAAACAACAAAACGCTTTTTGCTTGTATACCGGCAATAAAGCCATGCAGCGGAGAGTTGACAATGAGTGGTTTTGGGATGCGTTTTCATCCTATACTCAGGCAGGTAAGAATGCATAATGGTATTGACATAGTTACCGATATCGGCACACCTGTTCACTCTACAGGTGACGGGACAGTAGAGTTCGTGGGAACCAGAGGAGGATATGGTTTGGCGGTTGAAATCGATCATGGATTTGGGTATAAAACGCTATATGCCCATCTTTCCGCTGTCAAGGTTCAAGTCGGCGATAAAGTTAAACGAAGTACGCTAATTGCCATGACTGGGAATTCCGGGCTCTCCTCAGGACCTCACTTGCATTATGAAGTTGTTTATAACGGTGAGTTTCAGGATCCTGAGCAGTTTTTCTTTTCTGATCTTGACATATTGAAACCAAAAAACTAAATTTGGAGAAAATTAATGATTTGGACTCTCGAGCTTGCAGCATTCCTAGATGATGCACCATGGCCTGCAACAAAAGATGAATTAATAGAATATGCTGAAAGAATCGGCGCTCCATTTGAGGTTATTGAAAACCTCAAAGAAATTGAAGATGCCGAGGAGATATACGAGGATATTACAGAAATCTGGCCGGACTACCCGACAGATGAAGACTATTTTTTCAATGAGGATGAAATATAGGTCCTCGTATGCAGGACAATAAGTGGGATGATGTATTTGGGCTTAATCCTGTTAAGCTGACATTTGACACTTTTATAAAGAATAATCGAATCCCACAAGCTGTTATATTGCTTGGGAAAAAGGGGATAGGTAAAGACCTTATTGCTGCAAAATTCATTCAAAAGCTTAATAAAGTATCGTTACCCGAAGATCAACTCTTCGGGTCTGCTTTTTTAAAGTACATCTATGCTCTTCCCAGAGGACAGAATGAAAACTCGGATGATGATCCTTTTGAGAAATTAAAGAATACGGAATTAGAAACTATAAAAGGGGAGATAAAAAAGAAATGCGACAATCCTTATTATCAATTGAACATTCCCCGTGCAAATGATATCAAAATAAATTCAATTAGGGATATATCATCATATCTGTCGTATAGTTTCACAGAGTACAAATACCGTATGATATTGATATCAGACGCAGAAAAGATGAACGATTCCGCACAGAATGCTTTACTAAAAAGTTTAGAGGAACCTCCACCCGGAGTAATCTTTATGCTTACAACCCATGATTTATCGGGATTGTTTCCTACAATAGTATCCAGATGTTGGTTAATTAAATGTCCGCCGTTGCAAAAAGAAGAAATACAAAATGCACTAGTAAGCTATTATGAACATGATAGTACTCAGGCGGAATTAACAGCAGAATTTGGAGATGGTTCAGTATCCACTGCAGCTGAATTTGTTATGCTAAATATACCGGAACTTAAAGGTCAGGTGGTTGATTTTTTGAAATACATTTTAGGGAATAAAATTCACAGCGCATTCAAGATGATCAGCAGCTATACAAAAGAACAGGATTCATCAGGTGTCCTCCTAATATTAAATTTAATCAAAATCTGGTTTCTCGATATTTTAAGATATAAAGGAGGAGAGACTGATAGACTCTTTTTCAATGAATTCATAGAGAATATACATAATTTCAATCTTAAATTTTATGATGAAGAAAAACTTACCGGAATAATTGGCCAGATTGATAAAAATGCGTACCTATACAGGGAGAGAAATGTAAATATTAATATTATCTGGTTCAATATAATAACAGAAATAAATTCTTTCAGAAAATAAAACATAAGGAGTAAAAAGATGGCCATAAAAAACATTGCTGTGATAGGTGGTGGCACAATGGGGAGTGGTATAGTGACTGTTTTTGCAATGTATGGGTTTCAGGTAACCTTAGCAGAGATGAAAACAGAGTTTGTACAGAGGGCTCTCTTCGGTATAGAAAAAAGTCTGGATAAACTTATTCAGAAAGAAAAAATTACTCCATTACGTAAAGAAGAGACGCTTAATAATATAGTCCCGGTGATAGGTTTAACTAGTATTCCAGTAGAAACGGAATTAATAGTTGAGGCAGTAAATGAAAACAGGGAATTAAAGCTTTCAATTTTTAAAGAATTAAATGGAAGAATTAACCCTAAGGCAATATTTGCCTCAAACACAAGCAGTATATCGATTACAGAACTAGCTCAATCGGGAAGACCGGATAAATTTATCGGAATGCATTTCATGAATCCTGTACCAGTTATGCAGTTAGTTGAGATAATCAAAGGATATCAGACATCACAGGAGACTTATAATACCATTAAAGAAATGACTATAAAAATAGAAAAAACACCAATAGAAGTAAATGATTATCCAGGATTCATATCTAACCGGGTTTTAATGCCATTTATTAATGAAGCGGTTTTTGCTTTAATGGAGGGTGTGAGTACGGTTGAGGATATTGACAATGTTGTAAAACTGGGATTAAATCATCCTATGGGACCTCTCACACTTGCAGATTTCATAGGGCTCGATGTTTGTCTGAATATCATGGAAGTTCTTTACAATGGTTTTCAGGATTCGAAATACCGCCCTAGTCCATTACTTAAGAAGATGGTTGCAGCGGGCAAGCTGGGAAAAAAGAGTGGCGAAGGATTTTACAAATACAATTAAGGTTTTGATAATTCCTTAATTAAGTATAAATTTGCATTGTTGATTTTTTTTATGCGGGTGTAACTCAGTGGTAGAGTAATAGCTTCCCAAGCTATGGGTCGCGGGTTCAAGTCCCGTCACCCGCTCAAAATTTTATTTGCATAGTATAGATATTTTTCGGATATTTAAATTCTTGATTTTATTTTATTTGGGGTCTTAGTTCAGTTGGTTTAGAGCACTCCGATGCAATCGGAGGGGTCAGAGGAAAGAAAAGTTTGTTAAAGGGGGGCTTAGCTCAGTTGGTTTAGAGCATCTGCCTTACAAGCAGAGGGTCGGAGGTTCGACTCCTTCAGCCCCCACAAAAGCCACTATAAAAATAGTGGCTTTTTTATTTTATATTTAGAAAAAATCACTTGCATAATTCTTCTTTTCTCAAAAGAACAATACTTGATCCTTTATTTCTCCTTCAGATTTTAAAACAGATTAATATTCATAGCAAAATCGCAATTGACTTTAAGCGAAAAAGATCTTTGATTATAACTGTAAAAACAATCTCTTAAATATGTCAAATATTTCTTGCAAATGGCTTTCTCTTTTATTAAATTTCGTTCAGTTACCTGCCGACTTATTGTAAGTCCATTATTCCTAAACCGGGGTATCGAGAATATTTCTGATAAATTATTGACTCTAATGCTTATTTCAATTTAGAAATTTATTTTAGGAGTCTGTCATGAAAAAAGAATTATACTCTCCCTGCCTTATACTTTTCTTCTTCTTGAATGCAACCTGCATTCTTAATGCTTATATTACTCACAACGGCGGAAACGTCAGCGGTACCTGGTTAACGGGTGAAACTCATTATATCCAAAATAAAGTTACAATTAATGATAATACAACTTTGACAATTCAGGAAGGTTGTTTTATTAAGTTTGCTTCGCTGGCTGAACTTTATATTCTGGGTACTTTAGATTGCAACGGGACTGAGATGAATCCAATCATTTTTACATCATTTAATGATAATTCTTATGGTGAAACAATTGCCTCTTCCAGTGGATCACCTTCAGCAGGAGATTGGAAAGGAATCAGTTTTTATGGTTCGGGTGATTTTGAAGGGACCGGTTATTTTGACTATTGCAGAGTTCGTTACGGAGGTGAAACATCAACGAATTATGATGCTAACATAAATTTTGACAAGTGCAAAGCAGCCACATTTATTAACAGTATAAGTGAGTATAGCGCATATGACGGAATAAGAATCTGGGTAGCATATCCTACAATCACATCTTCGACTTTTTCAAGCAATGTGCGGCATGGTGTTTATTGTTCGGGAGATTATGTGGATGCAACAGCTCCAAGTATCACGAATAATACTTTTACTCAAAACGGAGGATATGGTGCATTTATTATAAATGCATATATTAATTCGTATTCTGGAAATACAGGTACAGGAAACGGTACAAACGGTATTGGCTTGCAGGGATATGTTAAAGCTAATGTAGCATTATCATGTTCAACTTCAGCCTTTCCATTTATTCTTCTTGGGAAAATAACCATAAATGATAATTTTACACTTACGTTAAATGCCGGCACAATAATAAAAGCGGGCTTTCTAAACGGTGCTTATGGAGAAATATATGTTTTAGGTACACTGGACGTAAACGGAACATCCGGATCAAATGTTGTAATTACATCAATAAAGGATGATTCCTTTGGGGGTGATACAAACGGTGACGGTACTGACACTTCACCGGCCCCGGGTGACTGGTACGGAATTGATTTCTATGGACATAATGACGACGACGGTTGGGGATATTTTGATTATTGCAGGATAAGGTATGGAGGAAATACATCAACAAATTATGACGCAAATCTGAGCTTTAATAGGTGTGACGGGCTTTCCTATTTTACTAATTCTACTTCTGAATACAGCGGTCAGGATGGATTAAAAATATTTGTCTCTTCTCCTTTAATATCATCATCAAATTTCAAAAATAACAACAGGCACGGTTTATACTGCACGGGCGATTATCCGGCAGGTACTAGTCCGGATATTATTAACAACACATTTAGTGATAATGTAAGTTATGGAGCCTATATTTCTGATGCATACTTTAGGAGCTATTCAGGGAATACTGGAAGCGGTAACGGGATAAATGGGTTTGGCGTTCAGGGAAGTGTAAACGCTAATCATGAATGGACTTGCGGTTCAACATCTTTTCCTTTTATTTTAACGGGTGTAGTTACTGTTCAGAATAATTATATTTTGACTATTAACTCACCTGCGGTTATAAAAGCAACCTCATCAGGAGAATTGTTCGTTAAAGGGACGGTCAATGCAGTAGGTTCGGGTAAAGGAGAAATTGTATTTACTTCCTTAAAAGATGATTCTTACGGTGGGAACACCGACGGAGATCAGGGAAGTCCGGCTCCCGGGGATTGGCTTGGAATATATCTTTTAGGAAGTTATTCATCGAATTTTGATGGAACAGGGAATTTTGACTATTGCGTTGTGAGGTACGGAGGAAATCTTTCAACAAGTTATGATGCAAATATTTATTTTACTTCAGCTAAGCTAGGATATTTTAATCATAGTACTTCAGAATACAGTGCCGGATATGGAGTCAGAATAACAGTTTCCTATCCAACAGTTAATTACTCATTGATCAGAAACAATAACAATCACGGTCTGTATGCTCATGATCAGTTCACCGAACCTACTATTACAAATAATACATTTAATAATAATGCGGGATATGCTGCTTATGTCACAAGTACTACTCTTCAGTCTTATAGCGGTAATACCGGTTCCAACAATTCAACAAATGGCATCGGGTTAGACGGCACAGTCAATGCAGATGTCACATGGACAAGTTCAGCTTCTCTGCCTTTTGTGATCACAGGAACAATAACGGTAAATGATAATAAAATATTAGCGATTTCGGGAGGAACAGTGATCAAAGCACTGAACAATACGGAGTTGATAGTATATGGAACTCTGGATGTGAACGGGACTGAGGGGAACAATGTTATTTTTACCTCTATTAAAGATGATTCATACTATGGAGACAGTAATGGAGAAGGAACTTCCAGTCTTCCAAGTAATGGTGACTGGAAAGGAATACAGATACTTGGAAGCAGTAATCCGGCTACAGGTAGTGACGGATACGGTTTTTTTGATTACTCCAGGATCAGATACGGAGGGAATACATCAACATATTATAAAGCAAATATCTATTTTTATTACGGAGGCTGGAATGGTTGTTATTTCAGCAATGGGGTTTGTGAATATAGTCAGGGATACGGGATTATAATTTCGGATGTGACCCCCGTAATTTCAGAGAGTAATATTTCTCACAATACAATAGATGGAATTTATGCCACTACAGGATACAGACCCTCAACAGCTCCATATTTGACAAATAATGAGTTTAATAACAACGGTGGATTTGGGGCAAATCTTGTCGATATTCGTCCTACATCCTATTCTGGGAATTCGGGGTCCGGTAATGGTAATAATGCTATAGGAGTCTATGGTGTAATAGAAGATACCCCAATTAATTGGAACAGCGGATCAAATGATTTTCCTGTATCTCTTACCGGAAATCTCACTATTAATAGCGGAAAAACCTTGAATATTACCGGTGGGACACTGCGATGCAATAACTATAATATAATTAGCTCCGGTAACTTTGCCTTAAATAGTGGTGCCACAATAGAAATCGGTTCTGCAAATGGAATTACATCTTCCGGTTCTTCCGGCAATATTCAGAATGGCGGTTCAAGAACCTTCTCGACAGGTGCAAATTATATTTATAACGGTTTAACTGGTCAGGTTACCGGTAACGGTCTCCCTTCGGAAGTAAATAAACTAACGTGCTCAAATGCCTCCGGACTTTCTCTTACTGCTAATAATGTAGTGAACTCTGAATTGAGCATCAGACAAGGATTACTGAATAATTCATCTAAGACTATTTCTGTTGCAAATGGCGCAACTGTAATAGTGGATCAGGGGACACTCTCATCAGCACCTGTATTCCTTGGGAATGTGAACATGGAGTACACAGGAACTAACTCAAGAACTACGGGTGTTGAACTGCCGGCAACAAATATTATTTCGGATTTTACTCTGGACAATGTTGGCGGTGTGACACTTAATGGTGACATTCGCGTAAATGGGAACTTGGTTCTTTATTCAGGGTGTCTATACACAGGTTCTTATAACGTTATACTTGGCAGTTCCGTTGATAATCTTGGGAATCTGGTGATGGGGACAGGGAAAGTCGTTGGTAAATTCAAGAGATGGTTCGCCGCTTCGACTGTAAACAATGTGCTTTTACCAATTGGAACAGCAGACAATCTGAGATACGCTTTTATTTCCTACTCATCACCCCCTTCTACCGGTGGTACTCTAACAGCCTCATTCATTGAAAGCAATCCGGGTGAAAATGGCCTGCCCCTTAATAATGACGGTGGTGAAGACATCCTTAAAATTGCACCGGATGGATATTGGATAATTACGTCTGGAGACGGTCTTTCGGGTGGGACTTATAACGTTGATCTGTGGGGGGATGGTTTTAATGGAATTAGTGATTACACAAAACTTCATCTCGTTAAACGAACGAACGGAAGTAGTCCTTGGGTTTTGGATGGGACACATGCAGTATGTACAGGTACAAACGATGCTCCGGAAGTACACAGAACCGGATTAACAGGTTTCTCGGAATTCGCGATAGGCTCAACCTTAAATAATCCTCTTCCCGTAGAGCTTTCATCATTTTCTGCAAATATTAAAGGAAATATAGTTAATTTGAATTGGGAAACGACCTCTGAGATCAGCAATTATGGATTCGAAATTGAAAGAAGACAAAAAGTAAATTCTAAACCGGGTGTTTGCAATGCAGAATGGACTAAAATCGGATTTGTTGAAGGGAGGGGGAATTGCAACTCACCAAATGAATATAGATATTCAGTGTTCCTTACGCAGCCGGGAAGATATTCATTCAGATTAAAACAAATCGAAAATGATGGAGATCATTCATATAGCAGTGAGGTTGAAATTGATTATATCCCTGAAGATTTTCTTCTGCATCAGAACTTTCCTAATCCCTTTAACCCAGAGACGATGATTAGTTATCAGCTTAAGGAGACTGCGTTGGTAAGGATGATTGTATATGATGTAAAGGGGGAGATTGTTGAGGAAGTCGAAAATTGTGTGAAGGAGGCAGGTTATCACCGGACTATTTTGATTGGTGACCGCTTGGCCAGTGGAATTTACTTTTGCAGGTTGGAAGTAGTGAACCAAAGTGGAAACATTGTGTTCAGAAAGATCATAAAGATGACTTTATTAAAGTAATGCATGTTAAGAAAAAATGTGTTTGATCAAAGTAAGAGTAAGAAGGAATTGCATACTTTTAGATAAATATTTTTTTCTTTAGTGAGGGTTGTGGAATTAAAATATAAAAATTTTGTTATGGATTGTATAAATTAATGTAATTTTAATACTGTAATATTTTAGTAATTTGGAGATAAATTGAATTTCACAATATTAGGCGGCGGTGGTGCAGTAGGTACAGAACTAGCTCGGGAACTTGGAAGAGAATCTCATCATCTGACAATTGTAAGCCGAAATCCAAAAAAGGTTAATAAATCTGATGAAATTATCTCAGCGGATATCCTTGATTCGGTTAAGCTTGATG
>JAAYVN010000063.1 GCA_012517155.1 Ignavibacteriales bacterium
GCAGAGATTTTTAACAGCTTTAACATAAGCATGAGCAATAAGAAAGTTGAGTTTACAAATCTCTGTTACATTTCCCCCCATATACTCAGCGTTTTTAAGCATCATCTCCTTCATTTTCAGAGGAAAGGGATAAGTGCCAAACGCAATCTTGGTTATTTTGGTTTTAGTCGAGTTCCCTTTAACCCTGATAAGGACCGCATCTATCCCGTCAAGGGAGGTACCTGACATCAGACCGATTATGTGCTTTGTCTTTTTTTGCGACAGTTTAAGTAAATCTTTTACCGTCATAACTGACCTTCTAATTGTTAAATTCTATTCCGTAAAGATAGAAAAATATTTACTAAATGCAGAATCTAATTGTTATTTTTACATTCAGAAAAAAAATTATGAATCCGGAATCGATACTAAACAAATTAAAAGGTAAGAGCGGGACTTATATCCTTGTAATAAAAGTCCCTGAAAGGATAACCATATCTGTTGGCAAGCTTTCCAAAACACCCCTTACGTTTTCAAAAGGGTATTATCTTTATTGCGGCAGCGCTCTTGGGAAAAACGGATTGTATAACCGGGTGAGGAGACATTTTTCAAAGGAGAAGAAGATCAGATGGCATATCGATTATCTGCTCGGGAAAGGGAAAATTACGGATGTTATTTTTGATGCTGAACCTGTAAGGAAAGAGTGTATTTATGCAATGAAATACCTTGAATCAGGACTTTCACCAGTCCCGGATTTCGGTTCGTCAGACTGCAAATGTATTTCACATCTTTTCTTCGATAGTATCGGATTGCGAAAAATCAATAGAATGACAAAAATTAATAAAAGTTAGGGGAATCATACCGGTTTTTGTCTGTAAAAGTGCTTCGTTCCGAGGCGTATCCGAGACCCTTCCGAATCCCTTCCGACTTAAATACACTTAAATTCATCAAGAGCTTATTTATTTATGTATAATGATAAATTTGCTATGAAGAGAGAATAATTTTACTTAATTTTCATTATGAAAAATTTAAAAGACAAAATCGTATTGATTACCGGAGGTGCGTCCGGTATCGGAAAAATTATGGGACGGATTGTCCTTGAACGGGGTGCCGAATTGATTATCTGGGATATTGACCGGAAGAAAATCGATTCAACTCTCTCAGAGTTCTCCAAGCTTGGAAAGGTGTCAGGATATACAGCCGACGTTGGTGATCCTGTTCTGATTAAATCAGTAGCAGAAAGGGTTAAGTCTGAGCATGGGTTTGTTGACGTCCTGATTAATAACGCGGGAGTGGTGGTGGGAAAGCATTTCAGCGATCACACGCAGCGGGATATTGAGTGGACGATGAATATTAACGCACTTGCACCAATGTATGTTACGCTCGAATTCCTTCCCGATATGCTAAAAAGAAACGCGGGACATGTATGCACTATTGCCTCTTCGGCGGGGTTGGTATCGAATCCGAGAATGTCGGTTTATGTGGCAAGTAAATGGTCAGCGGTGGGCTGGTCTGACAGTCTCAGACTTGAGATGAAAATGCTGAAAAAAAATGTTGGGGTGACTACAGTTACTCCTTATTATATCAATACGGGGATGTTTGACGGGGTGAGGTCGCTTGTGCCGATACTGGATCCGGAAAAAGCGGCGAGAAAAATAATAAGGGGGATTGAGAAGAATAAAATATTTGTCAGTATGCCGTGGACAGTGCATTTTGTAAGATTAAGCCAGGGGCTTTTACCAATTGCAGCATTTGATTTTGTAATGGGGAAAGTGCTAAAGATATACAGTGCAATGGACAGCTTCAAAGGTCATCAAAAATAACCGGGAAAGGTTTTATGGAAGATACCAGGATTGAAAGAATAGAGGAATTAATAAAAAAGCAAAGAGCTTTTTTTAGCAAGAATAATACAAAGGATGTTTCGTTCAGACTGAAAAATCTGTTGAAGTTCAGGGCGGGAATAAGAAAGTATGAGAATAAAATTACGGATGCGCTTTGGACTGATCTGCATAAATCTTATGAGGAGGCTTATTTAACAGAAATAAGCATAGTGATGGCGGAAATTGATACTCATATTAAGCATATCAGGAAATGGGCAAGTCCGAAAAGAGTAATAACTCCCCTGCACGTTCTTCCCTCCTCGAGCAGTATAATCCATGAACCGCTTGGGCTGGCACTAATAATAGCACCCTGGAATTATCCTTTTCAGTTGCTGATGAATCCGCTTGTCGGGGCAATTTCTGCAGGCTGTTGCGCAATATTAAAGCCCTCTCCATACACGCCGACAGTTGCGACGGTTATGGAAGAGATGATCAAGGAAGTGTTCCCGGAGAATTATATTGCTGTAGTGCAAGGGGGACGGAATGTGAATTCCATGCTGCTGGAGAAAAGATTTGACATGATCTTCTTTACCGGAAGTCCGATGCTGGGAAAGATAGTAATGAAGGCGGCATCGCAACATCTGACTCCCCTGGTTTTGGAGCTGGGGGGAAAGAGTCCGTGCATTGTGGATAAAGGGGCAAATGTAAAGTTAGCCGCTAAAAGAATTGCCTGGGGAAAAACGATTAATGCGGGACAAACATGTATTGCCCCGGATTATGTTTTTGTGCACAGTTCACTAAAAGAAAAACTGATAAAGGAATTAGGATCAAGTATTGACGAAATGTTTGGTAAAGATATCAAGAGCAGCAAATATTTCCCAAGGATAGTGAACAAGCAGGCATTTGAGAGGTTAAAAAATCTGATGCAGCACGGGACAATCCGATATGGCGGGGAGACAGATGAACCGGAAAGATTCATAGCGCCAACAATTATTGATGATATCAAACCGGAATATCCTGTGATGAATGAAGAAATTTTCGGGCCGATACTGCCGGTAATGACATACGATAATATTGATGAAGCGATCAAGTACATAAATGAAAATGAGAAACCTCTTGCGTTTTATTATTTCGGTAAAAACGGAAAAGCCAGGGAAGTATTTCACAAAACCACTTCAGGGGGAGGATGTGTTAACGACACACTGATGCACATTACGAATAAAAATCTGCCCTTTGGCGGAGTTGGCAACAGCGGAATGGGAAAATACCACGGCCGGGAGAGTTTTCTTGCATTCAGCAACCGAAGGTCAGTAGTGAAAACACCAACGTGGATTGATCTGCCATTCAAGTATGTACCATTCAAGTTCTTCAAGCTTATAAAGAGGATAATCTGAGAATTTGCAATCAGTATAAAGTTTAATTAAGAAACTGATGCTGTAAAAGGAAACGATTAAAGAATTATTAAAAAATCCCTTCTTGGAAGGGATTTTTTTTTGTTTTTTTCAGGAGATCGGGGGGGGATTTGGGTGAAAAGGAGAGAAGGTCAGGTGGATGGTTTTAGCATGGGTTTAGGACGGGTTTACCACGGCTTTACTACGGCTTTTCCACGGTTTTATGACAATGTGGGATCTATATTTGGGGTATCTGAGGATTATAATATTGAAAAACGCAA
>JAAYVN010000064.1 GCA_012517155.1 Ignavibacteriales bacterium
AAATAATTACTATTTGCAACAATTCTTATAATTGAAGGTAGAAAATGAGAGTAAACTAAAGCGTCTTTTAGGAATTGAGAAAGAGAAAAAATAGAATTGAAAAGTCTCATAACATTAGTTTCAGTTTCCTTGCTAGAGGCATTTTGAGATAACTCATGATTAATTATCTTAATTATTTTATCAATGTCTCTTTTTTCAAGTATACCAATTGTCTGTTTTACGATCTGATTAAATAATGCATCCGAAAGCACCATTTTTTTATTCCTCGAAGGTGAGTGTCTGATCTGGTATTATCTCATCCAAAGTCTCCTTAATATCGATATAATCAAATCCTCGTGAAATCAAATAATTAAAAATTTTATGTTTTATCACTTTTAAATCATTTTGAGTTGTTTTTAATGAATCATATTTCTTTTGGCAAAGAATTCTTATATTTTCAGTTTTTAACTGGATCAATTCACTTTCAGCAAGAATTATATCAACCATTTCAGATCTTATCCCCTTTTGAAACAACATACTCTTCATTTTCTTAATTCCCCATTTTTTTTTCAAAATCATTTCATGAATATACTTTTGTGCAAATTCTGCATCGTTGAGGTAACTTTTTCTGGTAAGTTCTAATATCACCTCCTTTATTATATGTTTTTTAAATTTTTTTCTTTCGAGTTTCAGTTGGATCTCAAAAGATGAGTGGGCTCTATGTGCAAGATATCTTAAAGCAGAAATTATAATTTTCTGCCTTTCCTCTTCATTCTTTAAATTTTCGGTTAATTCCTCATTAACTTCCATTCCCTTTTGCAAGGAGTAAGTGATCAATGTATTAATATTTACGGTATATTTCTCACCTGAGGATATAAATACAGTTACGGAGTCCTGATCTTTTTTTTGTATTTTTTCGATTACCATTGATTATCATTTTTAACAGGGGACCTCATTTTAGATCCCCGATAAACAAATGATGTTCTATGACTTAGATTTCTTTTCCTTTGATGGTGTTTGTGTTTCATTAAATGCAGAATCATTTATCTTATTTCCCAAACCTAATTTACTTGTTAAATCTTCGTTTAGTTTGGTTAAAATCTCGGGCATTTCAACAAGTTTATTTTTCATTTGTTCACGACCTTGAAAACGGTCATCATTATATGTGAACCAACTTCCGCTTTTCTTTATAAGGCCTATGTTAACCCCAAGATCAATCAAATCCCCAATTTTATTAATCCCTTCATTATATAGAATATCAAATTCAACTTCTTTGAATGGTGGAGCAACTTTGCTTTTAACAACCTTAACTCTGGTCCGATTACCAACTACATCATTTCCTTCTTTGATAGCTGCAATTCTGCGGATATCCAGTCTTACTGATGCATAGAATTTTAAAGCATTACCTCCCGTTGTTGTCTCCGGATTACCAAACATTATTCCGATCTTACTTCTTAATTGATTAGTAAATATTACGGAAGTTTTTGATCTGGCTATTGCAGCAGTTAATTTTCTGAGAGCTTGACTCATCAATCGTGCTTGAACAGCCATATGTGAGTCACCCATATCTCCTTCAATTTCCGATTTAGGTACTAAGGCAGCCACTGAATCAATAACTATGACATCCAAAGCATTGCTTCTTACAAGTGTGTCTACAATTTCTAAAGCCTGCTCTCCAAAATCGGGTTGAGAAAGGAGTAAATTCTGAATATCCACACCTAATCTTTTTGCATATTGCATATCTAAGGCATGTTCGGCATCTATAAATGCGGCTAAACCTCCTATTTTTTGTGCTTCCGCAATTATATGTAAACAGACAGTTGTTTTACCGCTAGATTCAGGACCATAAATTTCTATTATGCGTCCACGGGGAATTCCTCCAATTCCCAAAGCCCAGTCGAGGCTTAAGGCTCCTGTTGGAATTGCTTCAACTTTATTAACAACACCATCACCTAATTTCATAATTGCACCCTTACCATAGTTCTTCTCGATTCCAGCTATTGTTTCCTCGAGGATTTTCATTCTGGCTTCTTTATCTCCTAACATGATAACTCCTTTTATATTAATTTATAACTTTGAATTTTATGGTATTCGGAACCGCTTGGTTTAAGTTTACTATCATAAATTGTTACCTGATCCAGTTTCATTTCAACTTTTTTAAATTCTAACTTCAATAACTCGTTGATAAACGAGGTGTCATAGTTTTCTTTCAGTCTTAACAATGTAATATGAGGTTTGAAGAGCATTGCTTCTGTACGATGACCCATTTCATTCAATTGCTCATTTATCTCGACTATAAGATCATATATTTTCGGTTGAATCTCAACTTTTGAAATAATGATTCTGGGATTTTTTTCATTTGGGAATGCACTAAAAATATCGAGATACCCTTGGAATGAATTTCTATTCTCTATAAAGAACATTTTTCGTATTAGAAGTTTTAAGTTGTCCCCTGAAAGATTACCAATAAACTTTAATGTTATGTGATATTTTTCAGGTGCTTCCCAACGTAAATTAACAATATTATGCTTAGTAGTTCGCTTGAATTCGCATAAGAGTTCGGAAATATACGTCTTTATTTCTGGCGGAATGTCCAGACTGATAAAGAGTCTATGCATCGTAACTGATTCCAAGTATATGACGTCGCAGAAAATCCAGAGCTGCTTGTGCAGTTCTTTTTTTATTTATTACCCTGTCATTTGCAAATTTAAATCTTTGTGCCGTGCAAACATTGTTGTCACACAGTCCAATAAATACTGTTCCAACCGGCTTTTCTTCAGAACCTCCTCCAGGTCCCATTATACCTGTTACGGATAGACCGATATCAGTACCACTAATGGCTTTAATACCCTCTGCCATTTGTCTTGCAACCTCCAAACTAACCGCTCCATTTTTTGAAAGTGTATCTTCATCAACTTTTAGCAATTCGACCTTTGCTGCATTACTATATGTTACAAGACCCCTTTCAAAAAAATTACTGCATCCTGCATAATTTGTTATCAAATGACTGATAAATCCTCCCGTACAACTTTCTGCAACAGAAAGAGACAATCCCCTTTCTTTGAGCAATCGACCAACGACTTCAGGAAGTTGTTCGTTATCTTTCCCATAAATGTGCCTGCCAGCAACTCCTCTTATTTTTTGTTCGATCTCAAGTAATTTGTTATTAACCTCGTCGACAGTATCTCCAATCACGGTTATTCTCAACTTCACTCCGTATGGATCGGGCAAAAATGCAAGTTTGGCATCTCCTAAAAGTGCCTCCATATCTCCAAGTCTTTCGAATAAAGTTGACTCTGCTATCCCTGTTGTCATAAGGGTTGTTCTTTTAATTATTTTTTCTTCGTGTAAAATCTCCACCAATTTGGGAGCGACATAATCCTGCACCATGTTTTCCATTTCAAAAGGGACACCCGGTAGAGCAATTACGATCTTTTCTCCGTCCTCTATCCAGTAACCCGGAGCAGTGCCCGCATTGTTCGGTATTATGGTGGCATTTTTAGGAATTAGGGCCTGTGATTCATTAACTTTTGACATGCTTCGATTCAACATTCTAAATCTTTCTCTAATTCTTTCGAGCACTTCATTGCTTAATGTCAACTCGGTCTTAAAAAATCTAATTATTGCACTTCGTGTTACGTCATCGTGAGTCGGTCCAAGTCCGCCGGTGGTTATAACTATATCGTTTTTTGCAAGAGTTAAGTGTAGTTCGGAAATAATATCTTCCTCAGTATCTGGTATGGATGACTGTTTTGATACTATAATTCCAAGATCAGATAGTATAAGTCCGATAAACGATGCGTTCGTATTAACAGTCTGTCCAATCAGCAATTCGTCCCCTATTGAAATTATGTGAGCTTTCATCATATTAATTTAATTTTAAAAAATAAATATTCGCTATGTTCATAATTAAGCAGACATAAATCGCCGCAATAATATCGTCAAGCATTATTCCTGATCCTCCCGAGAGTTCCTCAGCTCTGTTAGCCGGAAAAGGTTTTATAATATCAAATAATCTCCAGAGAAAAAATGTGATACTTATCAGGATAAGGTTCTTTGGAAGGAAGAGTAGTGAAATCCAAGTACCTACCGCCTCATCAATTGTACATTCAGCAGGATCTTTACCATATTTAGCTTCAAAAATATTTCCCACATATATTCCATATATGGAAAACAACACAATCATTCCTAAATGGAAGTATATGTTCTCAAAGCCGGGGATTAAATAAATGAGAAGAGCCAGAAAACTACCAAATGTTCCTGAGGCAATCGGAATGTATCCGGTGTAGAGAAAAGAACCAGCTATTTTGGTTACTCGACTAATTTTCATTTTTGATTAATTTCTGTATTAATTTTTTATTTCGTAAAAAATACATTACCCCTGAGTGCAGAGTAATTAATGTTATAAAAAACATCATATAATATACAAGATATTCGTTTAAGAGCAATAGTAATATTTCTTTGTAATTTATTTGGAAGTATTCTGTATGGTACAAAACGTATGCAAACAGAAGATAGTAGAGTACTATCATCTGTATAAAAGTTTTCCACTTTGCATAACGGCTTGTCGTAAAGTTCAAACCCCTTTTATCCGCAAGTCCCCGCAGTATAGTAATTGCAAAATCCCTTACCACTATAATCAATACCATCCAGAGTTCAATCAACCCAACACTAACCAAACTTAAAAATGTCCCGGCAGTAAGTATTTTATCCGCTAGCGGGTCCATGAATTTACCCCAGTTAGTTATGTAATTAAACTTACGAGCAAGCCACCCGTCGTACCAGTCAGTAATCGCCGCAGTTAAAAAGATGATAATGGAGAGGTGCCTGGAGAACTCTGAATCTCCGAGAAAGAAAAATATGAATACAGGGGTTAGAATAATTCTTAAAACAGTTAGTTGGTTTGGGAGTACCATTCCTAGCTTACTTTTTCTTTCCTAACTGATAGAGATATTCATACTGATATATCCCGGTTGAGTGGGAATCCCCCCACTCTATCGATATACCGTAATTACCAATAGCCCTGATATTTTTTATGCTTAACTGATCTTTTGTATAAAGCGAGATGTATGTTGAGGATTGCTTCCCTCGTTCTTCTTCACACTCCGCACAGGGACAGAACTTCCGCAGGTCAGTATTACTTATATCGAATGATTCGGAATTTTCCCATTCGAAAAGAACTGACGAATCAGAAACAACACTTATCCTCTTAAGTCTCAATTTGTAACTCTTGACCGGTTAAACGTTTTAATGCCTCAATATATTTCAGCGAGGTTTTACCGATTATCTCTTCCGGTAAATCCGGCGGAGGTGGCATTTTATTAAATTTAACTGATACGAGATAATCCCTCACGTATTGCTTATCAAAACTTTCCTGTACGAACCCTTTTTTATAATTGGAAAGAGGCCAGAATCTTGAAGAATCAGGTGTAAGGAGTTCGTCAATAAGTATTATTTCACCATTCTCATCCATTCCGAATTCCATCTTCGTGTCAGCAATAATAATTCCCTTAGTCAGTGCAAACTCGGAACACTTCTTAAATATTTCGAGGGTGTAGTATTCTAATTTATCCACAATTTCCGCACCTGCAATTTCCTTCGCTTTTTCAATACTTATATTTTCATCGTGATCCCCCACTTCCGCTTTTGTGGATGGTGTGAATATTGGTGTTGGCAATTTCTCGCTTTCAACTAATCCTGGAGGAAGTTTAACTCCGCATATTTCACCTGTCCTTTGATAATCCTTAAGTCCAGAACCGGTTATATATCCTCTAACAATACATTCTATCGGAATTACTTTAGTCTTCTTTACCAGTACAGATCTACCTTCAATTATTTTGGAATAATCCTTGCATTCCGGAGGATAATTGTTCACATCGGTTGTGATAGTATGATTTTTAATAATATCCTTTGTAAACTCAAACCAGAAATTTGAGATCTGCGTTAGTACAACACCCTTGTATGGAATCCCCTGATTCATAATAACGTCAAAAGCCGAAAGTCTGTCCGTTGAAATCAGAAGTAAATCATCCCCGACCTGATACAAATCTCTCACTTTTCCCCGTTTTAGGAAGCTGAGTTTGCTCAATTCTGTTTTCAGAACTACACTCATATTTTCTCCTTAAAATTGAAAATAAATAAATGGCTGAAGGTCCGCAGACTTAACCTGGGCTACTAAATAGATCACTATCGCGAGAATCAGGCCTTTGACCACCAAAGGACTCTTAATGATATATTTTTCAGTGTATTTCTCTAAACTGGACGGTAGAAAGTTGAAAATAAAACCGATTACCATCATTATAAACACCCCCTGATATCCTTCAATAAACTGTACAAAAACTCCCGGATGGAAATACTCGGTTATCTGGGTGAACATGATCATCGCCTGATCAATTGAAGAGGTTATAGGATAAACAGGCGGATGGAAAAATACGAATGCTATGGCTATTAAATGAAATGTTATAAATATCTGTATGAATCCTAAAAATCGTGTATTTTTTAATCCCACCAAAGCAATTAATTTCTCCCTGTATTTCTTCGTCAAAAGGGAAAACGACATAAAGAATCCGTGAAGGAACCCCCAGAAAACAAATCCCCAGGTTGATCCATGCCACAACCCGCAAAGAACAAATGTTAACATTATCGCAAGTGCATTTCCGACTATCTTCATGTGACGGAAACTCATCTGCATCGGTTTGAATAAGTAGTCCTGTAACCAGGTAGAGAGAGATATGTGCCACCGCCGCCAAAAATCTGCAACACTTTTTGCCTTGAAAGGATAATTAAAGTTATCCATCAACCTAAATCCAAAAAGCATACTTATCCCGATTGCCATATCCGTGTAACCCGAGAAATCACAGAATATCTGAAGTGTATATCCATACATAGCTAAAAGATTTTCAACTCCGGTAAATCTCGCTGAGGCTTCAAACACTCTGTCAACAAAATTCAAGCTTATATAATCCGCAATCGCATATTTTTTTATTAATCCGAGAGATATTAAAAGTACCGCCTTCCCCAAAACTTCGTTTGTTATTGGGTTCGACTCCCTTACTTGCGGAAGAAATATTCTCGCCCTGTCAATTGGTCCGGAGATAGTATTCGGGAAGAATGTTACAAAAAGCAGGAACTCAAAAAAGCTGTACTCCGGTTCCATCATTTCATAATAGATATCAAAAATATATGTCAGGGACTTAAATGTGTAAAAAGAGATACCCAGCGGAATAATGATATCCAGCACACTCCACTCCGTACCACCTAGATCATTCACAGTGGTAATAAAAAAGTTTGCATATTTGAAATATGCAAGTATTCCAAGATTTACCAACAACGCTAGGGACAGAACAATTTTTCTTAAAGTCCCCTCCCCGCTCTTCTGAATCCAGATACCGAATAAGTAATTTATTAGCGCTGTGCTTATCAGCAGAATTACAAAAATCCCAGAGGTTTTGTAGTAAAAGAAAAGAGAAAATAGCAGCAACCAGTATAATTGGAGTTTGTAATTTACTTTCAGAACTGCATGGACAAGCAAAAAACCTGCAAAAAGAAACAGAAACAAACTTGTTCCGAATATAAGCGGGTCATACTCAATGAACTCAAATAAACTTTTTAGTGCAGTAAAATCAATTGAGTTTAACATAATTAGCTTACTTTGCTGTCAACAAGTTTCTGCAAATCTCCGATATTCTTGCATTTCAGGACTTCATACCCCTTGAACCTTACTCCATAATCTTTTTCAATCGCAAGAATTACGTTAATATGATTCAGCGAGTCCCATCCCGGAATCTGGTTTGCCAATGTTTCGTCCTGAATGTCATACTCGTCAAGTTTTAATTCCTTAAGAATTACGTTTTTTAATCTGTCTGATATCATTTTACAATCCATTTCTTTTGTTCTTCAATATCCTGAATTCTTTCCGAACTGGCTTTCCTTGAAGGTTTGCCTGCTGAACTCTTTATCAGCCATCTGGGAGGCACGAGATAAACATTGTATATCATAACGTCAATAGCCATACCTGCCGCAACGATGTTCTTTTTCAAACTCTTTCTTTCCTCTTCCGCTGCCAGTTTTGTTTCCGCAATTACGCTTATCACTTCCGTCCCCAGCTCTTCTGCATACTGTCCGAAAGAAATAACTCTTCCTGGTACAACTCCATCTACTTTACCTACTGCATCCTCAACATCTTCGGGATAAACGTTCACACCCGCTACAATTATCAGGTCCTTCTTTCGTCCGACGATAAAGAAATCCTCTTCCCACTTAAAGCCAATGTCACCACTGTAATACCAGTCACCCGATAATACTTCTGCAGTTTTTTCCGGGTAATTTCTGTAGCCGTCGAACATTGATACCGACTTGATAGCAACTTCTCCGAGAACCCCGTCCTGAAGCTGCTCTCTGTTTTCATCAACTATTTTTACCTCACAACCGGGTATCAGTTTCCCGGAACTGCTGCAAATTCTGTAAGGTTCGTCGTTTTCTGCTATCCTGATTATCCCCTTCGCAAAACTATCGCGAACTACACTTAAGGCCCTGATCTCTTCTCCAGGAGGCACTTGAGTTACCCCGAAAGTTGTCTCAGCCATCGCATAGCTTGCACTCAGTACATTTTTCTGCAATCCGTAATGCGCGAATTTTTCAATGAACTTCTGGTTGCTTTCAAACCTTACCGGCTCGCTGCAGGAAATTGATAAACGCAACGACTTCAGGTTAACATCAAAAAGATCCTCATCCCTTATTTTGTCAGCCATTAAATTGTACGCAAAATTCGGCTGCCATGTTATCGTTCCTTTTTCTGATGTGATCGCCTCCAAAAGGATCACTGGCACTAGTACCCATTCAAACGGATCAATCTGCACAGTGGTTATTCCAAAGACTATCGGTAAATGGAATGCCGCAATTAAACCCATATCATGATAGAGGGGAAGCCAGCTAACTATCTTGTCATTACTAGTCATCTTCAGGGATTCTGCCATGTTTTCAACATGCAGCAAAACTGCCTTGTGGGAAAGGAGTACTGGTTTCTGCAACCCGGTTGTTCCTGAGGAGTGCTGCAGAAGCAGCGGGTCAGATGGATTTAAGGATTGCCTAAATTCCTTAAACTCGTTTAATTCTTCCTCAGTTATTGTTCCGGAAAGGACATTCTCTTCAAACGGGTAAAAAAGTCCTTTTATTGTGGTCCCTTCTCTGATCACAAGCGGTTTTATAATCTCTTCAAGATCTTTTTCCGTCAGGATGTAATCAAGACCACTTCTCTGGCTCATTCCTTCTATCCCCTGACGGAACTTGTCGGGATGCAGCCTCGGATTGGGGTACGCCAGTACTGCCGGTATTGCGCCAATCCCCATTACTCCGTAATAAAGCGGAAAGAAATTAATGTTGTGGCGTATTATCAGCGCACAGACATTCCCCTGCTTAATCCCTATGCTTTTCAGATATTTGCTGAATAAGTTAGCCCTTCTGAATAGTTCGCTGAATGACAAATGTACGGGTCTTTCTCCCGCAACCCAATGAGTGATCGCTGCCTTATCAGGGATAGTGAGGATGTTCTCTTCAAACCTCTCCCAGATATTCTTATAATCAGAAAATTTCTTATTCATAAAATTACTCTATTTTTTTATTTGTGCAGTTAACGCCTCTGTTAACATGTTGGCAATTTTTTCTGCTCCCTGCAGAGTCGTGTGCGTGTAGTCTTTCATTGCAAGCGGTGGATTAGAACTTACCCACTTGGGCATTGAGTTCTGCCCTCCCATTGCCTCAAATAAATCCCAGAACACAACTCCCGTTGTGTTGGCAACATTTTTCTGTGCTTTGATTAATTTTGGAATTCCTGGATCGGTTACAAATTGTGTTCCTTGTTTTGTGCTTCTGTCTCCCACGCCCATTATAATTATGCTCGTCTGCGGAAAGGCTGCTTTAAGGTGTTCGATTACCTTTACCATCTCTCTTTCGTACCAAGAGAAGTCAGACGTCCCGGACGTCGTCATGTTCAGTCCGAAATTCAGAATAATAAGTTTATAATTGAATAACTTGTTGAATCCCGTAAGGATGTCCTTAGGAATATCCTTTATTGAGACGCCGCTGTTCCCGCGCAATGGATAGTTGTCAACATAAACTCCGTTATCTGACTCAAAGCTCACCCCGAAAAACTTTCCTTGGTCGGCTGTCGGGATTGTCAGCTTTATGTTTTTTGTGCTGGATGGAACGGTTATTAAAAGTTCCTTAACGTCACTACCAGCAACTAAACTAGCCGTCTGCTCAGCACCTTTGTTTACAGAGTACTTTATTGAGCCCTTTGCCTCGGTGTAAATAAGCCTTACGTTTGTAAAAGTCTTTTTATAGAATGGGGTCGTCTCATACATTACCCAGCTGTTTGCCTGTGGAGATGCAACAGCTCCATTCATTCCGAGTTTCCACTTGTTCGGATTACCGGTCATAATGGAACCACTTTTCCAATCACTACTGAATGACTGCTTCATTGTTGTGCGGAAACTGATATCCTGTGAGGTTATTGATACAAAACCCACTCCTGAACCGTTGTAATTCTTTTGCAGGTTATTCCTGATTGTTGCTGTAACCAGATCCCCTTCAATAGCCGAGTCTCCGAAGTGCGCTATTCGTACTTTGCTGCTTCCGGCATTTTTTATAGCTTGAATAAAGTAACTTAGATTGGATAAATTTCCCGAGAGTCCAACGCTCTGCATCGGGGCATTCAAGTTCGCAACTTTGTTATATTCATAAACCAGTACATTGTTTATGCTTTCTGAATATTTTGTGATATCAAACGAGGCATATTTTACATACTCCTCATCAAAAATCAACTTCTTCTCAATGCTTTCGCCAACCGTTTCCATCTTCTTTATATCCGAGAAGAAGTCCACTTTCTTTAACTGATAACCAAACACGGTCGTCCCTTCGGGAATCAATGTCAAAATCAGTGCGAATACAATGGCGATTGCAATCAGCAAAAATGATTTATAGTTCATAATTTGATTCTTGCTCATTTTCGGTCCTTTCATTTTAAAACTACATTCTTAAACTATCTGAGATTATTGCTTCTCTGATACTTTTCAGCATCATTCAAACTTGTGAAATATCCAACTCTAACCCTGTACCATATACCCCCCTTTTGCGGCAAATATGCCTCAGTTACAAACGCATTGTGCCCGCTCCTGGTCATCTTCTGAGCCTCCGAATTAGCTTTGTTCCTGTCCTGCCAGGAGGAAACCTGTATTATAAATGTCTCCCCGTCTGTGAATATAGTTCCTCTGGCAACTCTTTCGTTCTTTTCGTCATATCCTGCGCCGGATGAATTGCTTTTAGGCTTTTCCTTCTCTTTATTTTTGGGCTCTTCTTTCGGTTCGTTTTTCACAACCTGTGATACGTCATTGGTTACCTCCGTAACAGATGGCCTCCACTTATCGGCGTTGGTTTCCTTTCCTTCGTATGATATATTGTTTTCATCGAGGTAATTAATTATCCCCGTGTAAATCGCTTTCACATCGGCATCGTTCTCCGTATCGTACGGAAATTGCTCATCTAACGAGGTCGGTGCCGGATTTCTAGTTTCCCCGGTCATCGAACCGTTAACATCGTAGAATATCGAACCAATTATCGTGAATTTCTTTTTCGGTACATAAAAGAAATAATATGTTTTTATACTTGCCGTGTTTAACTGGGTACTTTCATTCAACACCGGCTTGTTAAATACCTCTAGTACATATACCGCAATCTTGTTCCCAAAGACTTTGATTGTTTGCTTGTTAAAAAAGACCTTGCTGTTCTCCTTTGTATCTACCGGAACCCATTCAGCGGATAAATTCTGCCCCGCAATATTTGCGCAAAACAAAACAATCATTATGAATATTATTCTTATCACGGTTTTATATCTCTATTCTTTTACCCGTCTCATTATCAAAGAAATGCAGTTTCTCAGTGTCGAAGTAGAGATTAATATCTGAGCCCGCCGTTACAGATTCTCTCGCTCCTACCCGCGCTGTGTGCTGCTCTCCTTCTAAAACAAAATAAAGAAATATTTCATTCCCCATAGGTTCCACAACTTCCAACCTCGTGTGTATTTTAACCAGGTTTTCCGAGTCGGGCTTCGTGCTTTCGTCATATATATCCTCCGGACGAATTCCCAGAGATACCACCTTCCCTGTATGTGCTTTTAATGTACTGTTCTCAGGAAACGGAATAGTTACTGATTTACCGCTGCTCACGAACGCAATTTTCTGTCCGCCGGTGATTGTTCCGCTCATGAAATTCATTGCCGGACTCCCAATAAATCCTGCCACAAATTTATTCACCGGATAATTGTACAGATTCAGGGGTGTGTCAATCTGGTTAACAACTCCGTCCTTCATGACCACAATCTTGTCCCCCATAGTCATTGCCTCGGTCTGGTCATGTGTTACGTATACCATAGTAGCTCCCAGCCGCTGATGCAGTCTGGAGATTTCTGTCCTCATTTGTACTCTTAACTTGGCATCCAGATTGCTTAGCGGCTCATCAAATAAAAATACTTTAGGTTTTCTCACTATCGCCCGCCCCACTGCGACTCTCTGCCTTTGCCCTCCTGAAAGTGCTTTCGGCTTCCTGTTCAGATATTCCTCCAGACCAAGTATTTTGGCGGCTTCTTCAACCCGTTTTTTTATTTCTTCTTTTGGAAATTTTCTAAGTTTTAATCCGAAAGCCATGTTTTCGTATACAGTCATGTGGGGATACAGTGCATAGTTTTGGAATACCATAGCAATATCCCTATCCTTTGGCGAGACGTTGTTTACCACTCTCCCGTCGATAGTCAACTCACCCGAGGTAATTTCTTCCAGACCGGCAATCATTCTCAAAGTAGTTGTTTTACCACATCCGCTAGGACCAACCAGAACCACAAATTCCTTATCTTTAATTTCGATGTTACAGTCCTTTACTGCAAAGTTGCTCCCATCATAAACTTTCTGGATGTTTTTTAAAGTTACCTCTGCCATATTCTACCTGCAAACCTTTGTAAGTTGTTTTATAAAATTCGGATTCGAAATTTTAATACTTTCAAAATTATTAATTTTTCCGCCATTTTCCAACAATAAACTTAAAATAGTCGTAGCCATTGCAATCCTGTGATCACCGTAACTTTCGAATATCCCGCTTTTCTTAGTAACTCTCCCGGAAATACAAAATCCCTCCTCAGTCTCATCTATACGAACGCCCACCTGCTTAAGGTTGTTGCATATCGCGCTTATTCGGTCAGTTTCCTTTACCCGCAACTCTTTTCCCCCATCAATTCTAAATTCCCCCTCCGCAAATGCCCCTGCAACCGCAAGTATCGGGATCTCGTCGATTATTTGCGGAATCAAATCTTTCCCGATTTTCACATTATGCAGCGAACTGCTTCTAATATGTAAATCGCCGAATGCCTCCCCGCTTAAATTCTTTATCTCCAATATCCGGATATCTCCCCCCATTTCTTTCAGAATGCTCAGATATCCCGTCCTGGTGGAGTTAAGGGAAACGTTTTTGATGATTAGCTCCGAATCCCTTGCCAGAAGAGTAAGGACAATGAAAAATGAGGCGGTGGAAATGTCCCCCGGAATAAAATAGTCCTCGGCTAAAGGATAGCAGTCTTTCGATACTTTTATAATTTTCAAATCCCCCTCGTGAACTGCCGGTAAACGGAGCATCAGCTCAGTGTGATTTCTTGTTATCCCGGACTCCCTTATAGTGGATACCCCCTCTGGATGAAGCCCTGTAAAAATTAAAGCCGACTTCACCTGGGCGCTGGCAACAGACATCGTGTAGTCCCGCGGCATAATGTTCCTTGATATTCTAAACCTGATAGGGAGGAAATTATCCTCCCTGGCATCCATTAGTGCTCCCGCATATCTCAATGGATCAATTATCCGCTTCATCGGTCTCCTACTCAAGGAGTCATCCCCGCTTATTTCAGATTCAAAACTCTGACACGCTAAAATCCCTGAAATCAGTCTCGCTGTTGTCCCTGAATTTCCACAGTTGAGAGTCCTCTCGGGTTTTCTCAATCCCTTAAATCCTCTCCCTTCCACGGAAAGCCCCCCTGATACTTTCTTGAATATTACCCCCAGCTCTTCAAAGCACCCTATTGTGCTCTTTACATCCTCCCCAATGGAAAGATTCCTGATAAAGGATTTTCCCCCAGCCAAAGATGAGAGAATTACCGCGCGGTGGGAGATGGACTTGTCCCCCTCAAATTCTAGTCTTCCTTTTACGCTTTTTATCTTGTTGAAAACATTCACAATATTATTTTTTTCATTCGAATTACTTCGTCCAGTATTTTGTTCTTTCAGGTTTTATAACCGCTCTTTAAAACTTACTTTTTTAGCCAGGTGGCAATCCGTTCATCCAACTCTTCCTTCGTAATCATGGAAGTATCGTACATCCCTTTGCCCAGTCGCTGGCGCATGGCTTCGTACAGAATTATTGCTGTCGCCACGGATACATTCAGGCTCTGTACCATCCCAACCATCGGGATATAAAACAGCTTATCTGACTTTTTTACTACCTCTTCTGAAATCCCCCGGTGCTCGTTCCCTACAACCAGAGCCACTTTCCCTGTCAGGTCCAGGTCATAAAAATCCACCGCCCCCTCACCAATCCATGAGGAATAGATCCTGAATCCCTCCCTTTTTAACACTTCGAAGCAGTTATCGACTGATGTGAACTTCTCCCTGTTCACCCACTTCCATGCGGATGAGGAGGACTTTTTACCAATTTTAGGAAACTTTTCAATATAGTATAAAAGAGATACAGTGTCCACCCCCACGGCATCGCATGTTCTCATGATGGCGCTTACGTTGTGTGGATCGTGAATGTTTTCCAGGATCAAACGGAGGGAAGTCTGCCTTTTGCTGATTACAGACTCTATTTTTATTATTCTCTTCTGGGTTCTGACCTTTTTCTCACTGCTCATTAGCTCTGATAAGTACCTTTAACACTTTTTTATTCTTGATTTTTCTGCTGTAATCAACTTCAACAATGTGTCGTGGAGTTAATTTCAGATAAAACCGCAGTAGTTCAAGTACGTTTTCAATTGCCTTCGCTTCTTCGTGTGCCCAGGATTCACATCCTTTTACGGATGGAATTTCCGCACTGTAGCCGTCATCGCCTGAATGTATTATCAATTCCAGTACCATAGTTATGTGCTAAAGATCTCCGGATTGTAAGATATGAATGCAAGAATCAAAACCACGTAGACTATCATGATTATAATGAAAAATATTATAGATATGATAAATAGTATCTTCTGTATGTTGAAATACCGGTACTGCTTCTCGAAAGCTCTGAGCAGAAAATCTTGATCATTTGTCATTCCATAATGCATGAAAAAATCAGCAGACTCTCTTAATCTTGTTCCCATAAAGATCATCGGTATCCCTACCGGCAATCCTAACACAGTCAAGCAATTAAGTACTCCGGAAATTATCGTGATAATCCCGATAAACTTCATGTCTCTAACCATTTTTACTAATATAAGTTGAATCGGATTGTTCGATTCAAAGGATTTATTGCCCATATTAAGATAATCGAATTGCTGGTTACTGTTGTAACTACTATCCATTTGTACCTCTTAAGAAATTATTTTTACACTAGCACTAGCCCCAATCCTGTCCGCACCACTAGCAATCATTGCCTGTGCATCTTCCTTTGTTTTAATTCCTCCGGAGGCCTTCACACCTACTGAACTTCCCACAACGAATCTCATAAGTGCTACATCTCCCACAGTTGCCCCTCCCTTGGAGAAACCGGTTGATGTCTTAACAAAATCCGCCCCCGCCTCTTTACATATAAGACAGGCAATTATTTTTTCCTTGTCGGTAAGTAATGCAGTTTCCAGAATTACCTTCGAAACCACTCCCTCTCTTTTCGCGGCTAAAACTACTTGACGCACATCATTCGCCACGTACTCATTATCTTTTGATTTCAGCCTTCCGATGTTGATCACCATATCAATCTCCCTTGCTCCCTTGCTTATCGCATCCTCTGCCTCAAATCTTTTCGATTCGGTTGATGTAGCTCCTAAGGGGAATCCGATTACAGTACAAACTTTCACATCTGTTCCCCTTAATAAATCCGCACACAGCGGCACAAATCCAGGATTTACGCACACCGATACAAAATGATATCTTCTGGCCTCTTCACAAAGATTTTTTATCTCATCGACAGTAGCGTCCGCTTTTAATATTGTGTGGTCAATCATTCTTGCCAGACCTAAATCGCTTATATTTTCCCCCACACCCAACCCTGCGCTTATCCTGTCCGCCCCGACTTTCACAATATTCTTTACCGCTTCAGGTTGATGAACGACGTTGGTTTCCCACCCTTTGCAGGTTTCTTCGGTCTTGTAAAAATCAAGAAGCGATTTTTCTAAAAATACTTGCGATATAACTTTATCAATATTTACGTTCTTCATACTCTTCCCGAATTCTAATTGTTTATGGATAAAAGAAACGATTTCAAAGTGTTTTTCATCAGCATGGCTATTGTCATTGGTCCTACTCCCCCCGGAACCGGTGTGAAATAAGCGGCCTTTGGAGCAGTGCTTGCCTGGTCCACATCCCCAACTACTCTATACCCCTTCTTTGCAGAGGTGTCAGGAACCCTGTTTATCCCCACATCAATAATTGCCACCCCATCCTTTACCATATTCCCGGTAATAAAGCCCGGTACACCTATAGCTGCAATCAGAATGTCCGCACTTCTTGTGTATTCCTTTAAATCCTTTGCCGCTGAATGACAAACTGTAACAATACAGTTCGCAAATTTTTTCTTTTGCAACATGATGTTAGCAATTGGCTTACCCACTATGTTGCTTCTCCCCACCACAACCAGGTGTTTCCCCTCGGTCTCAATACCATATCTCTTAATCAACTCCTGAATTCCGGCCGGAGTGCATGGAAAAAATGTATCGCTTCCTGCTACCAGTCTGCCCACAGATACCGGGTGAAAACCGTCCACATCCTTTTCCGGTTTTATCAGATTAATAACTTTTTCCTCCCTGATTGATTTAGGGAGGGGAAGCTGCACCAGAATACCATTGAACCTCAGATCCTCGTTGTAAGAATCCACAATCCTAAGCAACTCATCTTCAGGAGTATTCTCATCCAGAAATCTTGCTTCCGAGTAGATTCCCAGTTCTTCGCAGGCCTTAATTTTGCTTCTTACGTAAATATGGGAGGATGATTCATTCCCCGCAACTATCGTAACCAGCCCTGGTACTCTACCATGCTTTTCCTTTAGAACAACAATCTCTTTTTTAATTTCTTCGCGTATCTCTTCTGCTACTTTTTTTCCGTCAATTATAATCATCCTTCTGTCTCCGGTATATTTTCAGAAATAAATCCAGGGAACAGGATGCTATTAATTTTTTCACATTTTCCCGTTTGTGAATCGATTTTAATAAATACCCCCGAAAGATGCACATCCTTTTCTGCGGTTTCATACTTCTGGGGAGTCTGATATAAAAACCTGTTTACCGCTGGCTGTATTTTCATACCAATAACCGATTCGAAAGGACCTGTCATTCCGACATCAGTTATGTATCCCGTCCCTTTAGGCAGTATCCTATCGTCTGCTGTCTGAACGTGCGTATGGGTTCCCACAATTGCACTCACAGTCCCGTCAAGGAACCAAGCTAATGCGATCTTCTCCGCTGTAGCTTCCGCATGGAAATCCACAATCACACCCTTGACATCTTTCCCGATTTTTGAAAGGACCCACTCCGCCAATCTGAACGGACAATCAATAGGCTGCATATATGCCCTTCCCTGCAAATTGATAACCGCAACATTTCCCTTCGCAGTTCCGACAATATAATATCCGTTTCCGTGTGCTCCTCTGGGATAGTTAAGCGGTCTTAATACCCGTTCATCAGTTTTTATATAGTCCTGAGACTGGAATTTATCCCACGTATGATTCCCCCCGGTAATCACGTGAACACCCAGACCAAACAGAATATCCCCCTCCTTTTTAGTTATACCCTTCCCGTCTGAAACATTCTCTCCATTAGCAATTACCAGATCAGCTTTATATTTGCTGATAAGCCCGGGAAGCCATGTTTCCACAAAATTCAATCCCGGTTTGCCTACAATATCTCCTACAAATAAACAGTTTATAGTACTCATAAAATCCAAATAATTTGAACCAAATATATCTATTTTTAGTCTAACATAAAAACCGGAATAACTCATTATTCATTTGTTTTTCTTATCTTTAACTAATAAAATTAAATAATTCTGTCGGAAGAATGTCTTTGAAAACAGTAGTACTCTTTTTCGTAATTACACTAACCCTTCATTCGCAGCAGTATCATTATGCTGGAGAAATTGGTGAATTCCGCCAAGCATCCTCCTTTACGATCAGCAGCCTTGGTTTTATATACGTAACCGATGTCGCTACGAACGAAATAGTGAAATATGATTTGCAGGGAAACAAACTTAAAGATATCGGTGGATTTGGGTGGGGAAATGCCCAATTCGACTCTCCCTCCGACATCTGCACTGGTCCCCTGAACATCTACGTAGCCGATAAAAATAACCACAGAATACAAATATTCGATAAAGACCTTAACCTGATAACCCTGTTTAAATCCAACTCCGTTTCCTATAACACTCCGGTTTTTGCATATCCCGTTGCTGTGGGGATTTCCAATCAGGGAGATATGTTCATACTCGACAGTGACAACCGGAATATTCATAAATATGATATAAACGGAAGTTACATAAACTCATTTGGGGGGATAGATGCTGGCGAACTCTCTATATCCGAACCGTTGGATTTACACGTTGATGGGAACAAATCTGTATTCATACTGAACGGACAAAAAGAACTCCTGATTTACGACACATTTGGAAACCCACAGGCATTTGTGCAATACGAATTCTCCGTCACCTCGATAAACGGTTACGGAAGAACCATAACCCTTACGTCGGAAGATCAGATCACAATACTTGATGCAACTGAACCCGGTTTACCGGGCAACAAGTTAATATTAGCAGACACCCCTGAAAAAACCCGTTTTATTTCCTCACTATTGCATAACAATATTTTATATATATTAACAGAGACAAAAATCCTAATCTACCACCCTTTTCCCTGACCTTCAATCAAACCTGTTTACTATGCAATCTGCTTTGAACTTCTTTGTGACATTACAGAATAATCAGTAAAAAGCCTTCTAGGGGACTTTTTTCCCTAGTATTGCTCTGTTATCTGTTAAATTTATTACGCCTGTTTTCCCTAATGATTTCCATCAATTCCCTCCTGAAACGCTTCTCATAAGTCACATACCTTGCCATCTGCTCGTTCGTTAAAAAACCTTTTACAGAATTTATGTGTTCATACTTTAAATTTACTATCTTTTTTTCAAGCTCAAGGTATTCTGTAACCGCTTTTTTAACTTCATTGCTCCCCTCCTCCTTTTCCTTCACCTTGGCTTCTATGAATTTTTCCAGACTGTCTAACCTGATCAGTGACTCTCTTCTTTTCTCTACATATGCCTGCCGTTTTGCTAAGAATTTTGCTGAGGTTTCCGAATCCAGTTCCAACAAGTCCATTAACTTAACCATCTCAAGCTGGTCAATCTTTCTATATGCATTCCGCCTTCCCTGTGGATTTATCGATCCGACCCATATAAAAAACAACAGGATAATTATTATTCCGGTTCTCATTTTTTTATCTTTCATATTATAAATCTTCATTTACCCAGTTCCCGTAAAGCTAAATCAAGTTCTTCTTCACTCACATCCCCCAAATCATATCCGTACAAATCCGATGATGAATATACCGAGGCTACTTCCTCTTCCCCTATCCCTAAACCCTTGATCAGTTCGCTATATACGCTGTTAAGTAAATCCTCATCATTTATCATTTCAATTTCCGAGTCATTATAAAGACTGTACCCAATCTCATTTTCCGGAAAATCAAATGTCTCATTAATATTATTTCCTCCTCTGAATGCAAATACATACAACATTAAGACCGCGACAACGGCTACTGATGCTGCTCCTTTGAATGAGAGGATAAAATCCTGCGTCCCTTTCCAAATTCCATTTATCATGCCGGCACGTCCTTTTTCCTTTTGAACCTTTTCCCTCACAACCGGTATAAGTTCACTGAAATATCCCGGGACGGGTTCTCCTTCAGGTTGATTCTTCAAAAGTACAAATCGACTCTTGATTTCCTCGTATTCTTTGAAAAGTTCTTTTCTTTGCCAGAGTTCGCTCTCAAAAACCTCTTTTTCTGCCGGAGTCATCATTCCGTCCAGGTATTTGATAATTCTTAAGTCATTCTTTTTCATATTTTTTACTCATAATTTCGTTAACTTTTGCAAATGCATGATAATAGTTGGCTTTCAAACCTCCAACGCTTTTACCGGTTATATCAGCAATCTCTTCATAGGTCATTTCGTCAAAATGCCTCATTATGAATATCTCTCTTTGTTTCGCCGGTATCTCTTTCAAAACTCTGTCCAGAAAATCAAGTTTTTCTTTGTTCTCCAATTCCTCAAGTATTGATGTTCTGCGGGTTTTCAAACTCACTTTTTCATTCTCCTCTTCACTCCCGTTAGAACCTGAAAAAATCTCCCTTACTCTTCTTCTTTTTAAATAGTTTAGTGTTCTTGTGGTTATTATTCTGTATAACCAAGTAGAAAATGAAGATTGAAATTTGAAGTCTCCAATACTCTTTAAGAGCGTAAGCATAACTTCCTGAACTATTTCATCAGCATCCATATGATTCCCTGCCATCTTTCGTGCATGCCAGTAGATCTTTTGCTGGTACTTTCTAAGAAGCAGATTCAATGAACTCTCGTCTCCTTCTTTATAGTTCCTTATTAACTGGAAATCACTTTCTTGTTCTGCCATTATATGCTTCTGTCATCAATCTTTAGACAATCCATTCGTCTTTAAGGTTTAATTCTTTTTTTTCACTACAAATGTAATAACTTTAAACCCTATCTCAAAAATGGCTGTCTAAAAGTCAGATTTAACAAATTTTTATTAATTAACACGAAAGGCAATATCATGCGTTCATTAAAATCAATCATACTCGTTTTAACAATGTTACTGGTCTCTACTCCAATCTATGCTCAAAGGGGCGATTGCTATTATATGCAGCAACGCCTGAATCTTACCGATTCACAGACGGAGTCGGTTCTTTCTCTCAGAAATGCTGCAGATAAGGATATTATTGACCTTCGCGCTGAGCAGGATAAACTGATCCTTAAGAAGAAAGAACTTTACGGAAGCAAGTCTTTGGATAAATCAGCTCTAAGATCCATAGAGGAAAAAATTGTAGATAACCAGAAAAAAATCCGATTGAGAAACTTCGACTTCAGAATGGCTGTTTACGATCTGCTTGATGACAATCAGAAAGCCGAATGGAACAAAGGAGGTCAATTCTTCAGAAACAAGAAAGATATGGGAAACCGACGTTTCAATAATAATATGAACAGACCAAACCGTTTAAGAAATATGCGCAACCTCTGCTGGTAATATTTACCGGTATTTTATAAAGACAGATTCCGGACCTCCCGGATCTGTCTTTTTTTTATGATAAATCTCCCAGCTCAGGTCTTAGCACAATATCCTCAACAACCATTTGTCCCTCATCCTTGTAACTCCATAAGATTGCTTTAGCAACTTCTTCGGTTTTCATCATTCTATCGTGAAATTTTTCCCGAACACTGGTGGCCCATATGTCCGTAACAGTAGCTCCGGGATATATATTCACAATTCTTATTTTATCCTTTCTTACTTCTTCCCTCAGGGATTCCGTGTAACCCTGTAAGCCCATCTTGGAAGCTGCATAGGCACTACTGTTCGTAAAGATTTTCCTGTTTACTATCGAAAGGATGTTAATAATTGTTCCGCCCCCCTGCTCCCTCATAGAGCCCAGAACACTTTTCATTGCATAAATTGCACCATAAAGATTTGTGTCGATTATATTCGTGATGGTCTCTAAACTGTCGCTCATTGCAGTTTTAAACGATGAAATTCCCGCTGCATTGATCAGACAGTCAATTCGCTTATCTTTTTGAACAATATTTTCAACAACTGATTTCACATCTTCAGGATTCCGTATATCCAATTTTGCGGTATTCAATCTTAGTCCCTGGGATTCTAATTCCGACCTGAGTTTTTCAAGTTCTTCACCCCTCCGTGCAGTTGCCCAGACATTAAATCCGTTTTTCACAAATTCCACTGCGCATGCTCTTCCTATCCCGCTGCTTGCACCGGTTATCCAAACAATTTTCTTTTGGTTCATATTTTCTTTTTCGCTAGGATTTAATTAGGTTTAAGAACTCCATCCTGGTTTTAGGATCGTCCTGAAAGCACCCGAGCATTGAGCTGGTAGTAGCGGATGCATTCTGCTTCTCCACTCCCCGCATTGCCATGCACATGTGGAATCCCTCAGCTACTACCCCAACTCCCTGCGGATGTAAATAGTTATTTATAGTGTTGGCTATCTCCTGGGTCATCCTTTCCTGTACTTGAAGTCTTCGCGCAAAGACTTCAACAATTCTTGGAATTTTGCTCAATCCTACAATTTTACCGTTAGGGATATAAGCGACGTGTACTTTCCCGTAAAATGGAAGCATGTGATGTTCACACATTGAATAAAAATCAATGTTTTTCACCACAACCATTTCATCATATTCTTCCGTAAAAATAGCCTTGTTCAATACCTGTTCAATATCCATTTTATAGCCCCTGGTAAGATATTCGTAAGCCCTTGCAACCCGTTTAGGAGTACTCAACAATCCCTCTCTGCCGGGATCCTCTCCGATTTCCTCCAAAATCCCCTTTACAAATTCTTTAATTTTCTCACTCTCCATACTTCTCGCCTTTATATTCTATATAATTATTTTCCGTTTCGTATAATTTTACGGAATAGAGTTTCCCCGCCGGTATTTTCCCCTCCAATTGATTCCATATAGCTATGCATATATTTTCCGAGGTCGGAATGATCCCCTCCATAAAATCCACATCCAGATTCAGGTTTTTATGGTCCAGTTTATCGGTTACGTTTTCTTTAATAATCCTTTTAAGTTTCTTAAGGTCTAAAAGATATCCGGTTTTAGGATCAATTTCTCCGGCAACCATAACCTCCAGAACATAATTATGCCCATGCCCGTTCGGATTACTGCACTTGTCGTAGATTTCGCAATTCTCCGCCTCGCTCAGACCGGGATTATACAGCCTGTGACTGGCACTAAACACTTCACGCCGAGTTATATAGATCATTTATTCTCCTAAAGCGGATAAAACTTCTTCCGTATGACCTTCCACTTTTACCTTGGGAAATATTTTTGAAATTTTTCCTTCTTCGTTAATAATAACAGTAGTCCTCTCAACGCCCATATATTTTTTTCCATACATGCTTTTTTCTTTCCAGACTCCAAATGCCTCAAGCACTTTTTTTTCCGGATCTGCGAGCAAACTGAATGGCAGGTCATACTTTTCGGCAAATTTTTTATGGCTTGCAACCGAGTCCGGACTTACTCCGAAAATTACTGCTTTAACACCCTTGAACTTCGGGAAACTATCCCTGAAATTACAAGCCTCTTTTGTACATCCGCTGGTATTGTCTTTCGGATAAAAATAGAGGACAACTTTCTTTCCTTTATAATCAGCAAGATTTATTTCATTTCCGTTCTGGTCTTCCAATTTTACTGCAGGTGCTTTTTTGCCAACTTCTATCATTTATTCACTCCTATTATATTTAATACTGTTTGATCTTCGGATCAACTGTTAAAGCCCAAAGAGCTATTCCCCCTCTTAGGTTTACTAAATTAGAGTATCCTTGTTTCAAGAGAAAGTTACAAACCGTCATACTCCTGTTTCCATGATGGCAATAAACGATAAGTGATTCATCCTTCCCCAGTTTATCGTATTCATTATTAAATTTGCTTAACGGAAAAAGCTCGCATCCTTCAATGCGAGCCAGATTATTTTCCCATTCTTCACGAACATCAATAAGTCTTACTTTCTCACCTGAATCAAGAATCTCCTTAACTTCATAAGGATTTAAATTCCGGATCATAGAGTTTTTGCTTTTAGGCTTGAAGAGCTGCTTTAATATTCTCATAGTTAGGTTCTTCGCCTGCGTTTTCTAAAATCTCGATGTACTTTAATTTTCCTTCTTTGTCAATAACAAATGCAGATCGCTTTGCCACGCCTGCATAGTCAAACTTACCGGGTACAAATACGTCGTACATTGCACCATACGCCTTAATAACTTCTTTATTAAAATCACTTACGAGGGTAAAGTTCAGATTGTGTTTATCTTTCCACATTTTTAATGCGAAGGGACTGTCCACGCTTAGTCCTATGATTTCAGCATTCAAATCCAGATACCTTGAGTAGTCATCCCTCATAGTGCACATCTCTTTTGTGCATACAGCAGTGTCGGCGAGAGGGAAAAACATCAATACAACATTTTTTCCCCTCAATGAGGACAAAGTTACTTTTTCAACATTGGTATTAAACAATGAAAAATCCGGTGCCAAATCTCCAATTTTTAAAGACATTCTTACTCCTATTTTTTATTATATTTATTTGTATTTCAAATTTAAACAATTCCGGATTAATTTAGTTCAAATTTCCTTTCTGATTTTTATATTTTTTATTGTTTAAAAAGCGGAGGGAATTTGGTTCATGGATTGAGCGCTCCCCCGGCTTCTGAGTTTTCCATATTTCAAAGTGAGATGGAACAGTTTTTAATAAAAAAAGGGAATCATCCACATTGTGGAGATTCCCTTATTTTCAGAACTTGAATTCTGTTACTTCATTAAAACAAGCTTTTTGATCTGTACAAAATCGCCTGCATTCAGTTTGTAGAAATAAACGCCGCTGGCAAGATTACTGCCGTCAAATGATACAGTATACTTTCCTGTCTGCTGGAATTCATTTACAAGATTTGTCACCAGTTCACCCGATATCGAGTAAACGGATAATTCAACTCTTGCGTCAACCGGTATCTGATAAGTGATCTTTGTAACCGGGTTGAACGGATTCGGGTAATTCTGCTCAAGAGCAAAATCACTTACGATACTGCTAAACTCAACCTTGACTTCCTGGGAGTATGCAAAAGTTCCGTCAAAGTCAACTTGCTTCAGTCTGTAGCTCAATTCACCCTTTAAGGTCAAGCCCGTTAAATTATCTGTGAACTGATAGCTGCTAATCTCAGAAGTTGTTCCCTTGCCGGAAACAAATCCGATTTTAGCCCATGATCCGTTGATATTTCTCTCAACTTCAAAACCACTGTTATTTGTCTCGGTTGCAGTTACCCAGTTAAGGCTAACGCTGCTGCCCGTTACAGAAGCTTCAAAGAGACTAAGTTCAACAGGAACTAATTCCGGATTTCCGACAACTAACAACCAGTCTGAACCAATTCTAAGTCCATCAAGTCGCAGGGTTGCAGCAGTTGATGCACCACCTTGCCTGAAAGCAACGCTACCAAGATTAACCGGATCGGTTGTTGCATCCGTCTGCTCTAAAAGTGCGGCAGGTTCGGTTCCGCCAACCGGGTTTACCCATAATTTAACTATGTCAGTACTTTCTCCGGCAACGAACTGATATTTAAGTACTACAAGCGTAGTTGTGTTCATGGTATAGTTGAATGGCGTGTAAACTATGTCATTTCCGCCCTTGCTAACACCAAATGCAAGCAGGTTTTCCGCATTTCTCTTCACATAAACTCTACCACGGAAGGTTGTGCTTATTGTGGTTGGTCCTAAGTGAACGAAATAATCGCCTGCTTCAGTAGCGGCAGTTACGTTTACCAGGAAGGATGTATAGAAGCTGCCGGTAGTTTGTTCAGCGAAGTTCCTGTGAACATCCTCACCCGAAGGTCCGAGCAAGCCAACTGAATTTCCTTCCCCACCGCCAAGATATCCGGGGAATCCAAGCGCCGGTGGATTAACTGCAATAGAATTTGTACCAGCACCGCTGTGTGCAGTCCATCCGGAATTGGATAATAATGTACCATCCGGTAAATCAAAGTTATCAGCATAAAATACCGGAGTTACAAATGGAGTGCTTTCGTCAGCACCTTTGTATGGCTGAACAGCATCTCTCAAATCACCGTCTATATCGGTTGTGATTCCAGCAATCGGTGTACCTGCTAGATCAATATCTCCGGAGGAAGAACCTACCAGATGTAGGTCTGTACCGCTGACAAAGAAAACCGGTTTGCTAACAGAGTTCGCATCCTGAGTTGTTACCTGCCAGGCTGGTAAATCAGCATAGCTGGTTCCCTGATAGTTTACAAGGTTCTGCTCTGATTTAAGTACGTTATAGTTCGAAGTCAAAACAGTTGTAGCGGGAACAAGAGCTATTGCGGATGATCCCGTATTTCCGGTGTGTTTGTTGATAATAATATTATTCTTGAGATCAACATTAACCGGACCGGTGCCATTTGTATGATATCCGATTGCATGACTTACAAGCGTGGAAGCGTTGTTATTTACAACAATCGTATTATAGTAAGCCTTGATATTTCCCATGTTCTGGGCTGAGCGGAATCCGATTCCGTATGTATATCTGGTCTCGTCTGCAGCGCCAATATTTATCATGTTGTTCACAACGCTGATAATATCCGTAGGTTCCGCACCGTTTCCTGCGAATGCAATTCCTATCAAATAGGCAGATGCATTAAGGGTTTTCTCGAGACAGTTTATCACGTTACCTTCGATATTCAGGTTACCAACGTGACCGGTAATATAAATTCCGTGATTGTATGTATCCGTAGCACCGGCAGATGTAGGAAGGACATGAATAGTGTTGCCGATGATTTCGCTGTTTGTAAGATAAATCGTGGCAACGCCTCTTGTACCGCAGTACATCTCGTTGTTCACAATACTAAAGGAATTTGCAACAGATGCGCCACCCCAAGGAGCAAGGGCATCGCGTCTTACCGGTCTTTCCGGTGTGCCTATCTGGCAGTTTTCTACTCTGAATCCGGTAACTCCGCCAAGATCGTTAATAACCGCACCATACCTAAAATTGGTTTGTCCCGTTATATAGTTTTTAATAACAAGGTTTTTCAGCGTAACGCTGTCCGCATCAGCATGGTTAAGTGTGAAAGGAACATCAACCACCGGGGTTATTTGTTCAGTGCTGATAACCAGATTTCTTGTATCTGTACCGTTATTGCTTCCGTCAAATGTAATATTTCCTGTCTTGAATCCAATCAAATATGGACCATTACCTACTGATGGATTTGAAGTCAGAAGTAAAGTAACATTCCTGCCAGGAGCCGGTTTGATGGTAACAAAAGCATCTTGCCAAAGAGGCGGATTAAATTCAAATGCTGCGCCCCTCAGGGTGTCCGCATCAAGCAGAAAGTTTGTGATTCCAACTGCACCTGTGGAATTGAGAGTCTCCATTGCCTCATCGAAGGATGCAAAACCTTTTGGGTGTGTTCCCTGAGGTATGTAATAATCACCTGTGAGCATATTTGCATATACCACCCCGATCCATAAATCAATCTGAAGTGCCCAGCTGCTTGGAGATCCATACTGCCAGAATGTTCCATCGTTCCATCTTTCCCAAACGCGTGACGGGGATGCACCGTTTGGTGACTGGTTTGAAATCAATGCAAATTTATCATCAACAGTGAGTGACCACTCAATACCAACAAACACTGACATTCCGTCAAGTTCGATGTCGCCGATTGATTCTTTTGCAAGACTGACAACAGTTGGTCCGGTTGTATCAATTTCACTTACAAGTTTTGGAATTGATACAATCAAATCGCCGGGGGCGCCGTTAATTGCAACCTGCCTTATTACAATAAATACAGTATCGGATGAACCGACGACCTGCTTAGCTCCAAAAAAGAGAATAAGCGAATGTGCCATAGGATTATTCATAGCGAAGTCAAATCTCTGATACTTACCGGTATCAAAATAATCGTTCGTACCATTTACGTAGCCTGCCGGCTGACCGCTTATTGTAGCCGTGTAAATTACTCCCGGGGGAACCATGTAATGCAGTGTGTCATTGCTTTCCGTTCCAACACTTCTATCGAATTGCCGGTCGGAAGAAACTGCATTCCTCTGCTGAGCATTTACCAGGCTTACAGTTAGTATGAGAAGCAGAAAGATATAGATTGCTTTCCTCATAATAGTGCCTTTCATTTGTTTTTTGTTTTTTGATTTTATTTAATTTATCCGCAATACGAATATTTAAAAAACAAGATAGTATTTTTTTTCATAATAGTCAACAATATTCGGAAATGGTTATCACCCAATGTTAATTTCATAATTTCCTTTAGGAAAAGAATTGTGCTTTTTAAGTAGTAATCAGAGAAGTATATTGGAAAGTCTTCTTGCGGATAAAACGCCTGTTTCAATTGTGGCAGGGAGATTGGGAATAGTCCAGTCCCCTATTATATACGCATTCTCTGCTATATTTAACAGGGATATTTTAGGTCCTCTCTCAACACCGGAAAGTATGGTAGCACGCTTTTCTTTTATCACTTTTGCATTTGTGAATTCTTCTTCTTTCACACCAAGATATTTCGAGATTTCATTTTTTGTTCTTCGAATTATTTTCCGGGAGTCTAATGAAGCCCAGTCATCAGCACAGCTTATAACCGCGGAAAGCATATCTCCGTGATTAAACACCCAGTGAATGCCGGATTTTACAAGGGAATATAACTCCTCCTTCAGGGGATTGTTCGTTATTTTCAGAAAGACGGTAATAATTGTTGAGTAGTTGAAATCCAAAGATCCCCCGGGCAATCTTTCCGGAATCCCTTCAATTCGTTTCAACGCATGGGGGGGAATGGCGAAAACCACTTCATCAAAGGGGGTTAATTCCCTTTTAGTGGTTTTGATTAAGGTTATCTTATCTCCTTGAAATACAACCCCTTTCACCGCTTCGGAAAAGTTTATTTTACCCGATCTTTCCTTCAGATACTGAATTGCAGAAGTGACGTATAAACTGCTAAGTCCTTTTCTTGTTATTACGGGTTTGCTTCCTTCGCTTCCTTTCAGGAAAATTTCCTTCAGCACATTAGCAAATATCACGAAGGAGGCGGATTCAATCGGAGTATTCATCGTGCTCACGACCAGCGGTTTCCAAAGTGTTTCCAGTTCATTTTCTCCGGAATTATTGTTTCTAAGCCACTTCAGTACCGGAATATCTTTTTTCTTACTCAAATCAAGAAACCAAAGGGAAGCAATCAGTTTGCCAACTCTAAACCGCTCTGTTAAAGTCAACTGACCAAAATCAAGGATTGCATGAAGAAGATTCAGAGGATAGAGACTTGTGCGTGATTTCAGATGCTGTATATAGCCCCTTTCAGAAACAAACGGTATGGACATTTGTTCCTGTTTGTAATACCCTTCGTTTGCACCAATCATTTGAAAGAAGCGGAGAGTTTCGCGGTAACAACCCATCAGGAGGTGCTGACCGTTATCTATCTCCCTGCCGAAATGATTGTCATAAAAAGAACGGGCTCTACCGCCGGGCATGGAGGATGCTTCAAATATCTCTACGCTGTTATTTTTTTGCGACAGGAAAACTGCGGCGGATAATCCCGCAATACCTCCCCCTGCGACTAAAATCCTTTTCATTGATAGACTAAGTTGTATTTCACCCAGACCCCGAGTGCGATACCAACTTTTTCGAATTTGCTTACTTTTACGTGATTCGAGAAGATGTCGTAGTTATTCTCAACAATCCTGTCCAGAAGCCTGTGATAAATATGCTGCATTGCCCTGGCAGCAAACATAGATACCTTGTCGTCCATATGCAACAGCCGTGTTGCTTTGTCGAAGTAGATGTTAGCCCTTTCGACCTCAAATCTCATAAGACTGACGAAATTATTGTTATAAACGCTTGTCAGAAGTTCCTCTTCGGAATAATTGAACCTGCGCAGATCTTCCCGGGGTAAGTATATACGGTTTTTAAGTGCATCCTTTTTAATGTCACGCAGGATATTTGTCAGCTGCAAAGCTATTCCGAGATTCTCGGCAAAATCCTTTGCGGATTTATGCTTGTACCCGAAAATCTCGATGCACATCAGTCCGACAGTAGAAGCCACCCGAAAACAATAGAGGCGCAAGTCTTCAAAATTCTCATATCTGTTGTAGTTCAGATCCATCTCCATTCCCTTTATGAGATTGAAGAATGGATCCAGGGGGATATTGAATTGGGCTATAGTAGTTCCAAGAGTATTCAGGAGGGAGTATTCTGAGTCCCCTTTCAGGGCATTTTCGAACTCGCTTCGCCATTTAGTGAGCGTCTGGGATTTCATCTCCTGGGACATAACGTCCTCGTCAACAATATCGTCTGTCTTCCTGCAGAAAGCATAGACGGTATTCATTGCATCCCTCTTGGCTGCGGGGAGTAAATTGAACGCATAGTAGAAACTACTTTTACTGTTCTTCGATATGTTTTTTGCTTCAGACACTAAGTAATGACTTAAAAAAAATAATTATAAAATCCAATTTATCAAGTTTTAGTCTATTTGTCAAGACATTAAAACCGCTTTTTTCAATTTTTGAAAGTATTCTCTCTCCCCCTGCAACAGTCCATTTTATCTCGAACTTAAAACGCCCGGACAGATACGGAATCAGGTTTCTTCCCTCGAGGAACATATTTCTCACCAGTTCAATGTTTTCTCTTACCACTTTCTTAAGGGATTCCGGTGTTTCGCCGGAGAGGAAATCGTTTACGCTGACTGAATTTCTTTCCAGTTCGTCGAGAGGGAAATATATTCTCCCCTTCCCGAAGTCAATTTTAACGTCCTGAAGAAAGTTAGTTAACTGCAGCGCCGTGCATATTTTATCGGAGTAAAGAAGCGGGATACTATGCCGCACACCTACAAGTTCAAGCAGGAGTCTGCCAACAGGGTTTGCAGATCTTCGGCAATAATCGAGCACCTCATCATGCGTGGAGTATCTCTTTTTTACCACATCCTGCTTAAAAGCACTCAGCAGATCAAGAAAAAGTTGGGGAGTAAGCTTGCGTTCTTTAATTGTATGCGCAAGTGCGGTAAACTGAACAGATTCACCCCTGCCGTCAAGCGCTTTTCGGAAGGATACTTCAAAACGGTCCAGTTCCTCGAGTCTTCTCTTTTCATCCGACGGATTATTTGTGGAGCCCTCATCGGCGATATCGTCCGCAGCCCTAGCAAACCAGTAAATAACAGCAATATGCTTTCTGAGTTCTTTTGGAATAAGGAAAGAGGCAACGGGGAAATTTTCGTAATGAGATTTCGAAAGGTTAAAGGCTTCTTTATATAAGTCAGCGTTTTTCAGATTTATATGAATTTGAGTTGAATGAATTTTGTGCCCGAAAGGGGACTCGAACCCCTACGAAGTCATCTTCACTAGACCCTGAACCTAGCGCGTCTACCAATTCCGCCATCCGGGCAAATTTCATTAACAAAAATAACACTTTTTAAGGAATTAACCAATTCCCGGCAAATGGTAATTTCAATTTGCCGGGAATAAAAAATTACCACTCACTTCCCCGTTTTTCCTCACCATGTCCGCCACCACCGTGGAAAGTGCAGTATCCGGGTTTCTTATTTACATTGATAAGGTCGGAAATTCTTTCCGAACACTGGGGAGTAGCGAGTTTTGAGTCCCCCATATCCACCGAATGTTTGCAGAACTGTACAGACTCGACATCCTCAGCGAGTTTGAAATATTCCAGCGGGATATTTAACTGCTTATAAGTGGCTTCCATAAATTTAGCCCAGATGGGCATAGAGGCACGTGCTCCCTGACCATACCAACCATTGAATTTCACCCTGCCATCATCGAAGCCTGTCCAGACGGTTCCCACAAGCTGAGGAGTGAATCCAACAAACCAGGCATCGCCAAAATCCTGAGTAGTTCCTGTTTTTCCTGCAGCCGGACGGTGGAAAAACTCACGTGATCGTGCTCCCGTACCATATTGAAGAACGTCCTGCATCATATTACTGATAATACTTGCTGTTTGCGGACTGATCGCTTCCCTGTATTCCGGTTTAAATTCATCTATCAACATCCCGTTGCGGTCTTCGATTCTAAGGATACTTATCGGGCTTATATATATACCGTTATTGGCTATCGTTTGATAAGCACTATTAAGCTCCATCGGAGAAACCTCTGCCGTGCCAAGCGCAATAGAGGGGAAACTTGGAATAGTGGAGTTTATCCCCATTCTTTTAGCAAATTTTGCCACCTGCGATGGTGGAGCCATGTCGCTTACAGTCAGTTTTGCAGCAATAATATTAACAGAGAGGGCAAGACCCCGACGCAATGTCATGTACCCACCTTCTGAGAAATCGCTGTTATTAGGTGACCAGCCATTATAATTGAATTTCTGGTTCAGAAGAGAATATGCAGGGTAATACCCGTTATCAACTGCAACCGTGTAAACTATTGGTTTGAAAGAAGATCCGGGTTGGCGTCTTATTTGAGTTACATGATTTAACCCATACATAAAAGTCTGGTTGTTTGCACCGACCATTGCCCTGATCTGCCCGGTTTTAACATCCGAAACAATGAATCCTGTCTGTACAGTAGCTTCGGCATTTTTTACGGAATCTATGAACTTCCGGTCATTCTTTAAACGGTTGTAAATCATTGTTTTTTCAGGTTTTTCGTCTGCTCCCCTATATTCAGGATTATTCCTTATTGCTTTTTCCAACAGAGCGTTCAAAGCGGACTTATTCTTGTCCCAGCTCCAGTTTTTATTGAAAATATCCTGATATTCTTTTAGATGCTCCGCAGCAACTCTGTTGGCAATCCTCTGCATCCTCATATCCAGGGTAGTGAAGATCGTCAGACCATCACGGTAAAGATCATAACCGTAGCGGTCCGCCATAGAAATCATTTGCTGGCGCACGTATTCGAGAAAATGGGCTGCTTCGTTGTTCGATTTCACTTTTTCTCCCCTGGCAAGTACAATTGGTTCTTTCTTGTACTTCTCAAAATCGGTAAGGCTCAACTGCTCCGTGTTAACCAGATTCATCAGTACAATATTACGCCGGCGAAGAGCGTTGTCGTAACGGAATTCGGGATCATAGTTTACGGAAGATTTTAACAATGCCACCAGCAGGGCGGATTCAGTAACGCTAAGTTCCTTTGCCTTTTTGTCAAAGTAGATATTTGCGGCGGATTCCACTCCGAATGCTCCCTTGCCAAAGTAGGAAACGTTGAGGTAGAGTTCCAGAATCTCTTTCTTCGTGAAGTTCTTTTCTATCTGAATGGAAGTGATCCACTCCCTGATTTTCCGTACAAAAGTATCAAAACTGTTCTCCCCTTTTATCTTGAGGTTGTACATATTCTTTGCAAGCTGCTGTGTGATTGTGCTTGCTCCCTCGCGTCTGAAAGTAAGGATATTCTTAATAATTGCTTTAATAAAGCGGTCAACATCCACCCCCCAGTGGTCATAGAATTTCCTGTCCTCGGTAGCTATCAGCGCATCCAGCAGTAATTTCGGAACGCTGTCAATGCTTGTTTCTATACGATTCTCAATAAAGAACTGCCCGATCAGTTCGCCGTCAACGGAATATACCTTGCTTGCCAGAGCAGGCTTGGGGTTCTCCAGTTCTTCCAGGGAGGGCAAGCCAAGCACGACATAAGTCATGAAAGCGGCAAAAAGGAGAAATGCCACGCCTCCAAAATACCACCATTTCCGTTGTTTGGAAACTTTCTTACGGGGTTTGTTATTCATCTCATTTAAATCATTATTGCTCATAAATTTCCGTCAAGTCAAATCTACTATTTCAAAAACTCCGTTCTCAAAACGTCCGTAGCAAGGCTGCCTGAGCCACGTTCCAAGATTAATATAAGTACCATTTTTGTATTTAATAAACTTCCTCCGGTGCAGATGCCCGAAAATCACAAAGTCAAATCCGCTGTCAATCATCTCCTCAGCTTTCTGGGTAAGCCCGTCAAGTTCGCCGTAATCCTTTCCGGATGTATATTTCCTGCTTTTTTTACTAGTTCCGCTGGCAATCCTGATTCCAAGATCCGGGTGAATCAGGGAAAAAAGGAATTGAGCGACCCGGTTTCTGAGCACTTTTTTCACAATCAGATAACCGTAATCATTCTTAACCAATCCGTCGCCGTGCCCAAGATAGAATTTTCTGCCATTTAACGTAAGACTCACTTCCTCAGGGTAAAGTTTCACACCAAGATCCCGGGTAAAAAAGTCGCGATGCAGGAAATCGTGATTTCCTATAAAATAGTGAACCGTAATTCCCTTTTGGACCAGTGTGTGGATAGCCGTAAGTGTGCGGAAATACCCTTTTTGATAAACCCGCCGGTATTCAAACCAGTAGTCAAACAAGTCTCCCATAATAAAGAGTTCATCACAATTTCCGGAAGCAAACTCAAGGAATTCGAGTAGTTTGTCCTCTTTTGCTTTCTCCTTTTCGGGAGTATCCAGACCCAGATGGATATCCGAAATAAAAAAGTAGCGCTTGTCCCCGTTCATTCAGACTCCTTTTCATTAAATGAGGCAAGGACTCTGGTATCGGGATCAAATGAAATTGTCTGCAACTCATCTTTGAGTTCAACGGTAATGGATTTTTCCCTTTCATCCATCAGAACAAACACTCTTTCGCTTCTTCTTTTCTCATAATTTATCACAATGTCCACAGGTATCCGGTAAACCGGAAACTTATCCTGAATCTGACTAAGTTTAATTTGCAAATATACTCTATTATTCTCTTTTTTCAATGATTTGGACCACTCAATCACCGGGATATTATCCCCCTTAAAAACCCACTGATCAAAGAACCAGTCCAGATCCATCTCCGAAACCTCCTTAGCCAGGGCAACAAAGTCAAATGTAGATGCGTTTTTGTATTTGTACTTTTGATAGTACTCCCTCAGGAGGCGGAAGAAGTAAAGATCCCCGATCTCGTTTCTTAACATATGCAGCACCCAAGCCCCTTTGTCGTAAACCATTCTGCCGAAAAGCTCAGGCGGGTCATATAGCGTACCGGCAAAGTGAATTGAGTATATCCTGTTCATATTGGCAGACAGCGCTCCTTTTCCGTATAGAGCTTCATCATAGAGGGCTTCGGAATAAGTTGCAAACCCCTCGTTCAGCCAGATATCTTTCCAGGAGGCGGGACCCACTGCATTTCCCCACCATTGATGAGCGAGCTCATGCACAAGGATATCGTTAAAGTACTTGCGTCCGGTTACCAGTTTATACCCGATGGAGGTGATTGTCTGATGTTCCAGTGCCCCGTTCATCCAGAGGAATTCGGTAACGCCGTACTTTTCATCAATAAAAGGATATTCGCCGAACAACTCCGCAAAGACCCTGATCATAGCGGGATGGTCTTCCCAGTCAATCATTGCTTCTTTCTGATGTTCTTTCACAGGAAAGTAGTGTAATTCCATCTTTTCATTCCGGAGACCCGTATAGGTATCCGTAAAATGGGCGTAGTCGGAAATATTCACAGAAATAAGATAAGTGGAAATTGGATATTTTGTTTGCCAGTGATAAGTTTTTTTTGATCCTTTGGGATAAACGCCAATCAGTTTACCGTTGGAAACCGAAACAAGCCCGGAATCGGCGGTGATTTTAATATCGAGCAGAGCCTTATCGGTCGGTAAATCGTTTGAGGGGAACCACCTGCTTGCGCTCATCGGTTCATTAATTGTGTACATAAGAGGGTTTGTGTTGATCTCTCCAAAGATAAAGGACGTATGTCCCTCCATAACCGGAGTTCCCCTGTATGTAACGGAGACCGTCACCGTATCCTCCGTTTTAATTTTTTCCTGGATATAAATTTTATTGCCGTATTCCGAGAATAATGTTTCCGCTCCATTCAGAGCCACCCGGAGGATATCCATATTATCAAAGAAGTTGAGGACAATCGAATCCGCCTGTCCCGTTGCAGTTAGCACGGCAGTGCCGTAAATTATCTTGTTCCGGTGATCAGCAAGAATATCAAGATCGTAATGGAGGATATCCAGTTTTTTCTGTTCCGGATGGATATACTCCTCCTCATCATTCTGCATATTATCCAACAAATTTCCGTTTGCGCTGTTGCAGGCAAGTGAACGCATGGAAACATCCCCAAGGAAAGCAATTATAAGCGAGATAAGATAAATTAAGAAACTTTTTTTCATTTTGCCGGCAACTACCCGATAATATAGAAATATAAAATGAGTAATAAATTAACTACGATGAACGATGTAAAACCGAGTGTCACATTCCTTCTTAGTTCCCTGTGTCCGGTAATTGCGGAGAGTGCAAATTTAAGGAGCGAATTTGCCAGCAGGGCAAGCAATATTCCCTTGGCCGCGGTAATCTCGTTAAAACTCTTTCCGGCGAGCTGACTGACTGAAAGAACAATTGCGTCAATATTCGGTAGACCGGAAATAAAGCTGACCAGCAGAACACCCTTCTCCCCGAAATAGATCTGCGAAAGTTTTGATACAAAAAGTATTGCTCCGAAAATCAATCCGAAAAAGAGGGCGCTTTTAAGTTCAAAAGGATTCTTAACAACCGTTTCACCGTTTAGTGCGGCGGTCTTGGTCTGTCTCCAGAGTATCACACTGTGCAGCACCCCCACCGCGGTAAGGATTACAAGGGGGATTAGCATGGTCATAGCCAGGGAAGCGTTAACCACGTATATTTCCAAAAACACTTTAGGATAGACAATTGTACATGCAAGGATAATACCCGCCGCATAATTTTTAACCACCCCCACATTCGCGTTGCTTTTTTTGGAATAAGCGAAAGTAAGTGCAGTACTGGAAACGAATCCGCCGAAGATACCTGTGTATTTAATCCCCTTCTGATAGCCGATGAACTTGGTAAGCAGGTAACCAAGGAAACTGATCCCCGCAATGAATATAACCATATACCAGATAATCCTGGGATTAAGAATATTATGCGGTCCAAAGGTTTTATCGGGAAGCAGAGGGAGGATAATGATGGTTACCAAAGAAAGTTTAAGGAAGGCAAATATATCCTCCTCATTGATTTTCTCAACGAAAGTATGCACCTGCGTTTTGAGGGAAAGAAGTGCCGCCACAATAATTGCAATGATTGCGGAAAGGAGGATAATATTCCAGAAAATCATTCCGCTGAGAATGAATACGAGAATTGCGGCAAGCTCGGTGGTAATACCCAGCTGCCCCTCCCTGGCGGTTACAAAGTAGGATATCGAGACAATCATTATAAAAGTAAAGAAAAACACCGGGTACATCCATAATGATATAATCGAGGAGAGCATTGCAGCCACGTAACCAAAGAGGGCTATTATAGGGAAAGTCCTCGCCCCGGCAAAGCTATTCTGATCCTTGCCTCTGGAGAACTCCCTTTCCATGCCAATCAGCAAGCCAATCAGCAGTGCAATTCCCAACCTTTGCGCAAGCAGCCCCAGTTCAGGGAGCGAACTTTCGAAACCGTAGGTCAGGAATTCTTTTGTTACAGTTTGCAGGGAGTCGTTCATTATTTTATATAGACTGTTTTAATATTAACAAATTCTTTAATACCGTAGAGTGAAAGTTCCCTGCCGAAACCGCTTTCCTTGATACCGCCGAACGGAAGGCGGGGGTCGGACTTGACGAATGAATTCACAAAACAGCTGCCTGCATCAAGTTTATACTTGGCAATTTCCTCCCCCTTTTTTATATCCTGCGTAAACACAGCCGCACCCAGGCCAAAACTGGTATCATTTGCAACGAAAATGGCTTCATCCTCGTTCCTGACTTTAATCACTGAGGCAACCGGACCGAACAACTCCTCGTGATAAGCGGGCATGCCTTTCTTAACATTCACCAGTATAGTAGGCGGATAATAAGCGCCTTTAATATCGGGAATCACCCCGCCCAGCAGCACTTCAGCGCCAAGCTCAACACTCCTGCGCACCTGGGAATGGAGTTCATCGCGCAGATCCTCCCGCGCCTGCGGACCAATATCGTTTGAAGGATCAAGGGGATCTCCCATTTTCTTTGAATTCATTTTTTTCACAAAGAGTTTAAGAAATTCGTCGTAAACCTTTTCCGTAACAATAAAACGCTTGGCAGCAATGCAACTCTGCCCCCCGTTAAGAAGCCGTGCCGTGGCACAGGTATCTGCTGCCGATTCAAGATCCGCGTCGTCAAGAATCAGATATGGGTCACTCCCCCCAAGTTCGAGTACTACTTTTTTAAGCACACTCACCGAAGCGGTAGCCACACTTATCCCCGCAGGAGTACTTCCCGTAAGAGTAACCCCTTTGATTCTCGGATCCTTAATAATATTCTCAACCCTTTTAGAGCTGACAAGCAAAGTGGAGAAAACCCCGTCTGGAAAACCTGCATCCCTGAATACGTTTTCTATAGCCAAAGCACAACCTGAGACGTTGGAAGAATGTTTAAGCAGACCGGTATTACCTGCCATCAAGCCGGGGGCTGCAAACCGGAAAACCTGCCAGAACGGAAAATTCCAGGGCATAACAGCGAGTATCACCCCCAGGGGTCTGCAGGTAATAAAACTTTTTTTCGCATCAGTCTCAACCAATTCATCCTTCAGGAACTCATCAGCGTTAGCAGCGTAATAAGTGCATACCCAGGCACATTTGTCAATCTCAGCGCGGGACTGAATAATTGGTTTGCCCATTTCGAGCGTCATCAGTTCAGCCAGAAATTCTCTTCTTTTACAAAGAACATCCGAAGCGTTTTTCATAAGCCTGCTCCGTTCGGTAAAAGGAGCTTCACTCCAGGCAAGGAATGCAGAGTCCGCCTTGTCAATTATTGCATTAACCTTTTCATCGCTGTACTCATCGTACTCCTCGATAACCGAGGAGAAAGCAGGATTAACAGATAACAACATAACTTCCTCGCATTTAATTTTTCTTTATAACCACAATGGTCTTATCGTCCGAATAAGTTCCTTTAGCATTGAACTTAATAACCTTTTCCATCAGTCTGAGTGCCATATCCTTTGGGGGAAGCTTTCGTAATTTAAAGAAAAGTTCCCGCACCCGTTCCTCTCCAAAGTCCTCCTCTTTTTCATTAGTAGAATCGCACAAACCGTCGGAATAAATAAGCAGGACATCCCCCTTCTCAAAAATAACACTTTCCGTAGCGTAATGGGCTTTAGGAGCGACGCCAAGGACAGGACCGGTAGGATTAAGGAGCCTGAGTTCATTACTTTTCCGTTTAAGGAACAGAGGAGGATTATGCCCGGCATTGGCAAAAAGGCAGAGTCCGGAAGAATCATTTGACAACTCGCAATAAAAGAGTGAACTGAACTTATCGTCCTTGAAAATCTTATTTACGAGTTTATTCAGTTTCCTCATCAGGGGAGTAATCTTGATTTCAAAATTCATAGCCATTCTGAGAGCGCCGGAGATGTACATGGCTTCCGCTGCGGCGGCAACCCCTTTACTGGCGGCGTCACCAAGCGTAATTCCAACGCGGTCCCCCTCCCCGCCAATTTCCAGATAATCAAAAAAGTCCCCCCCCACATATTCGGAAGGGACGGTAAGTCCGTAAATTTCATAATCATGAAAGAAATACTCATGTTCCGGAAGGATGCTTCTCTGGAGCTGACGCGCCTTATCAATCTTATCGAAGAGGTCACGCTGACTTGAGGAAGCGCGCCACTGTTTTATCTTGCTGGTCA
>JAAYVN010000065.1 GCA_012517155.1 Ignavibacteriales bacterium
GAGTTTTGGACAAAATCAAATGTCACTTTTCCCGATGAAGTTCCATTCACTTCTAAATCACCATATATATGCAACTTGGATTCATTTTGAAATGTTAAACTCGCTCCCGATCCAACTGTAAGTGACTTTCCCGATGGCACTGTTAATGATCCTTTTACCTGAATTGAGGTGTTTTGTGGCACGGTTTCATTATATGCCAGGGTTCCCCCTGTTATCATTACCGGTTCAAGTCTGAATAGCTTTCCTCTACCGGGTTCAAGATATGTGCGAAATGTCCCGTTGTTCATTACAACCTGGGACAAATTTGTTGCAATATCGGTTACTTTCCAATTCCTAAAACCTGAAGTATCTTTATTTAAGGTGATGTCCAAATACCGCCCCTCTGAAGTTAAGCACCTTCTATTTACGACCATAAAATATTCAAGATTTGTATTATTGGGTTCTGTTGATTTTCTGAACAAGCCCAATTCAACAAAAGATGTATGAGTGGGGTCGTAAATTGTATCATTATATTTGGGGGACTCATACCATGAGGATATTGAATTAATATAAGTGCCTGATAATGTTCCCCCTTTGTGAAGACTATATCCGTCATACCAGGTTAAGTTCATTAGCGTTGAGCTTATTGTGTCTATTTGGCTGTTGAGTTCTTTTACCGCATAGTATCTTTCATTTGGGAATTGTTGAGCCTGTGCATCATATATCAGATCACCTTGACTGTTGGTCGTAAATGAATTAGAATCAAATAAGCCATAAAGGTAATATCCCGAATCATTACTATTGGGATTATAAGTTGTCTCTGTATGCACATCATAGTACATCAAACCTTTTGCCCCGTAACACATAGCCAACCAACCTTGAGCAAGTATTTCATTATAAGTAGGTCTTCTCAGGTTAAGCGTAGCATTTCCAGATTCATCTCTGCAAACCTCCCCCTGGCATTGGATAGTATGATAAAATGGGATGTGTTCACTTATATTATTTAAATGATTTGGAAAGAAATTGTGTGCCCAATTTATCATCTGTCTAAGACCATAGCGGTGATATCTATTATAGTAATGCAGCTCACTTGAATCCGTTAGGAGTGTAAAAGCAGCCTGAAGTGAATTTGTATCAACGGTTGAATAATTAGAAACCAAAGAATGCAACGGATAACAATCCGAAAGGATATATTTAGGGCGGTTTGACGCGTGAAGATAATTTATTAATCCTAAATCAGCATTATGAAAAAACTGGTCTGCTCCCTTTATAAATTTACCGTGAGCAGAATCCCAGATTTGGCTTACAAATTGTTGTCCGTAATATTGCAAGGGCATGGGTTCATCAAAGTAGGAGTGAGCGTAATTTGGATGTCCGGTATTCGGTATAGAACTGTTATATATTTTTGTTTTGGTTTGAGAAATTACAGGTGCTGATTCAACAAAAAGACTGTCATAAAACTGATTAAATATATAAGCTTTATCAATATATACATTGCATCTCTTATTCCATATCACGTCAATAACAATCCTCGAATCTTTACCATTTTTCTTGAAAAAGTATGGTGTTAAGATTTCCGTATAGAAGGAATTTGAAAATTGATTGTTATAAACGTAAAAAGTGTCATCTAATTGTGGATCATCCTGAATTACCTCCTGATTGTTTAACTGCCAGTGAGTATATTCCGGATTTTCATTCTTACTCTTTTCAAGTATTTCAAACACTCTGATTGTGAGTATCTTTGCCGTATCCGGAATATCATTTCTTTTATCAACCCTCATCAATAACCCTGCTCTGTAAAATATTTTGTAATTATTGTTGCTTCTTTTCAAAATACTATAAACCGAATGTTCGGGACTAGTAAGAAGATATACCAGAGTTCCTATTTGGTGATTGCTATCATTAGTATCTGCAAATGCAACTTTTACGTTGTCATCAAGTTTATTTTGGTCACCTGTAGTGCAAGAGTCATTCATTTGCCATATGGATGAATTAACGTTTGTGCCAAAAGCCCAAAGATTATCCTGCTCAAATTCAAAAGTTGATCCAAGAGGAGCACCACCAATTTCATAGGGGATTTCATTTTTATTCCCCATTGCTAAAGAATATACAAAAGCATTATAATTGGAACTATCGGGATGAACGTAGCCAGGCCATTCAAAATTTCTGTCCAATATTTTTAACCCTAATCCATAATTATTAATCGGAATATCATCAGCCAAAGTGGCGAGGTGCGTAAGCCCCAATTCCTTTAACAGAATATAATAACTTTCTCCGGCTAATGAGCTGTTTCCTGAGATTTTCGATAAATAATACAAATCACTGAATCCGATTTTATTAAACTGACTAAAATCCATTTGACCAAATATCTGAACTGTGAGAACGCAAAATAGTAGCATCTTCTTCATTTCAAACTCCTATTTTATTAGTTCTATTTTTAACGAATTGATTACTTTTACTCCATCGCTTTGACGGTATGAAAAGCGGACTATATAAACTCCGGTTGCCAGACCGGTACCGTTAAATCTGACTTCATACTTTCCTGCTTCCTGTTCTTCATCCACCAGCTTACTTACCTCCCTCCCAAGAATATCATATATCCCTAAAATTACTTTACTGTTTACCGGCAACTCATAACTAATTACCGTCTCCGGATTAAAGGGATTTGGGTAAGCAGAGAGCAATTGGTAATCTCGGGGCATCTTATTCTCATCCTCAATACCTGTCGTTGTATCTACGTGAACACTTGTATCTCCTAAAAATATATACACCCACCCCTCTGGATAAGTCCTGTCGTCATAGCTTCTTCCGATGAATATATCATCTGCTCCGTCCTTATTTACATCTCCCAGATTTCCCGAGAACCTTCCTTCCCAATACTCCTGTGCAAGCCATTTCTTTACCGGAAGTTGATTGAAAGTTCTCGAACCAAGCCACAAATAAGTGTGATGCGTTCCCAATCCAAACATCTTTATCAACAAATCATTTATCCCGTCTCCATTGGCATCTATTTCTTCTGCTATCTCAGTTGATATTGCACGATTATTGGTGTGCAGCATATGTCTGACTGTGGTATCCACCGGGTAACCCCCCTTTCTTACGGCGCCACCATCATAATAATCCGGGGGTGGATTATAATCGGTTATCAGATCGGTTTTCCCATCATTTGTTATATCTTTCAGGAATACGTAGGATTGCAACATGTAAATTTCTTCGGTTGTATATCCCCTGAACTCCTGATTGGGAGTAGTGATATCCCAGTTTGGATTGCCAAGATAAATTTTCTTGAAAATATTTTCGTAATAACCATTAGAAGTATATTTCTCCCCCGAAATTATTAAATCTGCCAATCCATCAATATTAATATCTATTGAACTTATGCTTGTTATTCTTTCTCTTTCAGCACCATTTCCCTCCATCGTCTTAAATGGTAATGAATCTATAATACCATTCTCAATCTTATAGAAATAGA
>JAAYVN010000066.1 GCA_012517155.1 Ignavibacteriales bacterium
TAGTTTGCTTCGAGCTGGCGGATAACGCAGTCGGCAAGTTCACCGGCTTTTTCTTTATCCCTGCCGCCAACCTCAACCGCAGCCCGGAATATTGCATTGATAACCCGGTCTCTGTTAAAAGGGACTAAGGCTCCGGATCGTTTTATTACAAAAGGTATCTTTGTCATATTATCCTCACATCATTATTATTAAAAGAAAAAGCGGGCTCCAAGGCCGGCATCAATATCCAAATCTGTTTCTGGAATAAGTCTTAATACGGGTGCTACTTCGAGGAACAGATCCAGGGGTGCATTTCTGGGAATCCAGAGAAGCCCAAGTACACCGCGGGCACCAAGTGAAGCATCCGTGTGATCGTAAGTTTGAAGTTTGCCTCCAAATCCATAATAAACCGGTAATCTTTCAGCTGAACGGATTAGATTTTCGTTATGCCAGACATAGTCCACATGTAAGTGTACTCTGTTGTGTTTTCCGGCGAATGAATACCCGAGTGCAAAGTTGAGTGAATTTTGGGAGGATGTCCAGTACTTTGCGGAAATTCCGGTAGGTTCTCCGATAATTAATCCGATTCCAAATCCTTTGCTCTGCGGCAACAAATTTGTTGCTGATATTAAGAAAAGGATTATCACGATCAGTTTTTTCATTTTGTCTCCATGTTTTTGTTAATAGTTTGCATACAAGGCTCCGATACTTTCCATCCAGTCTGTAATTTGCGCTACAGCTTTAGGAATGTTGTTATCGGAAATATCAATACGTATTTTAGGAAGTATTGATTTATCATACTGCAAATTTAAGAAATCCTGTTCTTTTATGAATTGACTAAGGTCACTGTATTGAGACGGATTTCCGGAGACTTTAAGTCTTTCCTCTCGTGCTGCCGCAAAGGATTCCGGAGTCCGGGTGAGAAGGATAAGACAAAAACCAATCTTTCCGAGTCGTTCCTCAAGCCACTCGAAGTGATAATCTTTAGAACGGTACATTTTCTGGAACATGATTGTGGAAAGATGGAAGCGGTCTATTATCCAGGAATAATATTTTAGTAATTCAAACAGGCGGATCCAGGTAGCGTAGGTCTCCATTGCCATCTGTTCTTCATGAGGTTCGAAGTTGATGAGTCCTCTGCCCCAGGGGAAATTTGTAAATGCACACCACTCACCGGAAATTAGTGGCGAGTGGTAACGGTATTTGCGGGGACCGACGAATCTTTCGTAAGAATTGAGTTCAAAAGCGATTTCGGTTTTGAAAGTAAGCCGTGTCCCCTCGAGTATCACTTTGGGACAGAGTTTAGAACCCATGATATTTTTTACTGTTCATATTTTTTGAAGAGTACTGACGTATTGTGACCGCCAAAACCGAAAGCGTTGCTCATTGCAAAATTGACTTCCCGTTCCTGTGGTTTGTTGAATGTATAGTTAAGGTCACAGTCCGGATCAGGAGTTTCGAAGTTGATAGTTGGGGGGATTTTACTGTTAACCATTGCTAGTATGGTTGCGATTGCTTCTACTGCGCCGGCAGCACCAAGTAAATGTCCCGTCATGCTTTTTGTGGATGATGTATTGATCGTATATGCTTTTTCTCCCAGGAGTGTTTTTATTGCTTTTGATTCGGCAATATCACCTGCCGGGGTTGCGGTCCCATGCATGTTAATATAATCAAGAACGTCCGCCTCCACATTTGCGTATTTCAAGGCTCTTTTCATGGCGAGCAGTGCACCATATCCTTCGGGATCCGGGGCGGTTATGTGATTTGCATCTGCTGAAAGTCCGACACCGATTACCTCAGCGTAAATTCTTGCGTTTCGTTTTAAGGCGTGTGACAGTTCTTCCAGAAGTAATAGTCCGGCACCTTCTCCCATAACAAAACCGTCACGGGTTGCATCAAATGGACGCGATGCGGTTTCCGGAGAGTCGTTTCTTGTAGAGAGTGCCCGGCTTGCGTTAAAACCAGCTATACCAAGTTCGCAGATAGCTGCTTCAGCACCACCGGCTATCATTATTTCTGCCATACCGTTCTGGATAAGCAGGAATGAGTCTATCAGGTTATTATTGGAAGTGGCGCAGGCGGATACGGTACAGTAGTTAGGTCCCTTGAATCCATAATTAATTGATATTTGTCCGGCAGCCAGATCAGGAATAAGCATTGGGATAAAGAAAGGGGAGACGCGGTTCGGTCCCTGGGTATGGTTGATTACTGATTGAATGTCAAAAGTCTGAATACCGCCGATTCCGCTCCCCACGATTACGCCAAAGTTTTCTTTTTCTTCAATTGTGAGTTTTTCGGGGTCAATGCCTGCATCTTGCAGCAGGGCTGGGGTTGCCGCCATTGCATACTGGCAGAAGGGATCAAGGCGGCGTGCTGCTTTCCGGTCCAAATAGTTATTTACGTCAAATCCTTTTAGTTCGCAAGCAAATTTAGTTTCTGATTTAGAAGTATCGAATTTTGTGATTGGAGCGGCACCGCTTTTAGATTCCATCATGGAATTCCAGAATTCGGTTACTGAAAGACCAATTGGGGTGAGGGCACTTAACCCGGTAATTACCACTCTGCGTTTCGAATTATCCATATAATCCTTTCAAAAAAAATATTATTTAACACGCAAATTTACGAAAAAATGAATAAATATTAAGCCGGATAAACATGGAAAGTTTCAACATTTAATTTATTTGTGGAAAAATTAAACAGGGGATTTAGGGTAAAAAGGGGTGACCTTTTGGACTACCTTGATCGAAGGAGGATCGAAGGAGGAATCATGGAGACGGTTTGTTGGATGGGGTAAAAGTTTGGTACTTTTGGGAGTGGGGTGTTGAGTTCTTCAACACCCTTTTATTTTAAAGGTTAACCGTGAAATCGTTGTGCTCAATGGCGGAAAGGAATCTGGCTTTTGGATTTTTTTCAACTGCCATGTGATATGTGTACTCCGATTCAGCGATGAAAACGAGATGTCCGTTTTTGTCTTCGTAGAGGGAATTGTAACGAAGCCGCTTGAGATCCTCGATGTCAGACTCTGTTTCAAATAGTACCCAAAATGCTTTGTATGAGGGCATTCCAAGAAAATCTACGCTTGCTCCGTATTCGTGGAGCAGTCGGTACTTCAGGACATCGAATTGCAATTCGCCGACAACACCTATTACTTTCTTGTTTCCCAAGTTCTGGGTGAAAAGTTGTGCGAGTCCTTCATCGGTAAGATACTGTATACCTTTTTCAAGTTGCTTGGATTTGAAAGGATCTGTATTGCGGACTATTCTGAAGACTTCCGGGGAGAAGGCAGGGATTCCTTTATACATAAAGGTATCTCCCTCTGTAAGTGTATCACCAATTTTAAATATTCCTGAATCGTATAGCCCTATTACATCTCCGGGATAGGCGTCGTCAACTAATGATTTGCTCTGTGCCATGAAAGATGCAGGGTTGGGGAATTTGATATCACGTTTTAAGCGGACATGATGATAGTATTTGTTTCTTTCGAATTTGCCTGAACAGACCCGGAGAAATGCAATGCGGTCCCGGTGTTTCGGATCCAGATTGGCGTGGATTTTAAAGATGAAACCGCTGAATTTTTCGCTGGATGGTTCAATGAATCCGTTTGTTGCCTCACGGGGCAGGGGATTTGGGGCAATTTCTATAAATGTTTCGAGTAGTTCTTTTACTCCAAAATTATTCAGCGCACTTCCAAAAAATACGGGGGCAACCTGACCACTAAGATAATTCTGGATATCAAATTCGCCGTATATTCCTTCAACAAGGTTTACATCGTGTCGCAATTTCTCGGCGTCTGAACCGAAACTTTTATCGAGTTCCGGGTCGGAGAGTCCGTTGAATAGTTTTACGTCCTCTTCAATGCGCTGTTTGTTTGTCTGGTAGAAAGCGAAAGAGTGTTTGAATATGTTATAAACACCACGGAACTGGTATCCAATGCCCAGAGGATAGGAGAGGGGGCGGACATGGATATCGAGTTTTGCTTCGATTTCGTCAAGTAATTCGATGGGATCCCGTCCTTCGCGGTCAAGTTTGTTTATGAAGACTATTACGGGGGTGTTACGCATTCGGCAGACTTTCATAAGTTTTTCTGTCTGCTCTTCTACTCCTTTTACGCAGTCGATAACAAGGATTACGCTGTCTACAGCTGTAAGTGTGCGGTAAGTATCTTCAGCGAAATCTTTATGACCGGGTGTGTCAAGTAAATTGATTTTTTTATCACTGTACTCGAAGGAAAGGACGGAGGTGGCTACTGAGATTCCGCGCTGTTTCTCTATCTCGAGGAAATCACTGGTTGCAGTTTTTCTAATTTTGTTTGATTTGACTGCGCCGGCAATTTGAATTGCCCCGCTGTATAGTAATATTTTTTCTGTTAAAGTTGTCTTGCCTGCGTCCGGGTGACTGATAATTGCAAAGGTTTTTCTGTTTCGGATATTTTCTAAAATTTCTGGCATTGTAGAGTGGTGATTTGAATTTATCTTATTTTCTGAGCGAAAACCCAACCCGCATCAGTGTTGAGGGTGATAATTCGGAATGAGGGATCGTTTTTAATATGTTCGTAACTCCAGAAATGCTTTATATGGTTTATATCATCCAGTATCAGGTAGAAAGGGGCATCTTTCATAGTTCCGATAACAATATTGAATTCAAGAAAACCAATTCCTCCGCAAGAGTCCAGTAATATAAGTGGGTTCTTGTGTTTGAATTTAAGCAAATATTTCCTGAGCAGATTTTCTCCCTGGAAAAATTCCGGTCTGTCTTTTTCTTCTTTCTTTTTGTAATATTTATTGATAAATGAAAAGCGTGAGAGACCGAATTCACCGGAAATTTCGCGAAGATAGAAAGCCGTTGGGTCATCCCCTCCGTCAATATAAATGTTGGCGTAATTCTTATGGTTTTTTAATAGTTCGTCGTTTTGGATAAACGCTATTGCCTCATCCCGGGGAACACTTTTTCCCCAGACCGGGTTTACAAATTGGTATTTTTTTAAGTTTTTTCTGGCTTTAGTCCAGTTTATCCAACTGGCTTCAAGGGTTAAAAACTGTGGCCGTCGGTTTAAGTCACTAAAAACTTGTGCAATTGTAGAAGTAGAGCCGAGACCGAGAAAAGTTCCGCTTTCTATAACTGTGTCAATTTGACCGGAGAGAATCTCCTTTTTCAGTGAATCGTAGAGAAGTGAGATATTCTCCATGGATGCAGAAGAAGTCTTTTTATTTGTGTATTGTTCCATTAAAATTCAAAAATTCAAAAAATAATTTGCAAATATACGGAATTCTTAATTGAGTTCGTTGATAATTGAATAAAGAAAAATGGATTTTAATTCTGTTGTGAAACTCTTATCTTTCATATCAAAATTTTTTAACAAATTAATTATCCAAAGTGAGACATTTTTTAATAACACTGGTAGTTGTAATTACAGTATTTATAAATCTAAACGGTCAGCCGAAAGAAGAGGTGAGGGCTGTTTGGCTTACAACTGTTTTTGGACTGGACTGGCCCAAAACTTATGGAGCATCTTCTCAGCAAGCTGAAATGAGAAGTTTTCTTGATTTATTAAAAAGTGCCAATTTTAATACGATATATTTACAGGTTAGGGCCAGGGGGGATGTTTTGTACCCCTCCTCATTAGAACCATGGGCAAAATCGTTAACTCAAACGCTGGGGGGTAACCCGGGTTACGATCCCCTTCAGTTTACCATCACTGAAGCACATAAACGAGGGATGGAGGTGCATGCATGGTGGAATGTTTATAAAGTATATGGTGAGGGGACTCCGCCGAATACAAACCCTCAGCATATCGTCTTAAAAAGACCGGATCTGTGTAAATTATATAATAATGAGTGGTGGATGGATCCCGGGGAACCGGATACGCGGACTTATTTATTAAATTTAGCAATGGAAATGGTTAGGAAATATGATCTGGATGGTATTCATTTTGATTTTATCCGATACCCGAATCCTGATTTTGATGATGCGGCAACATATGCACAGTATGGCGGGGGTATAAACAAATCCGATTGGAGACGAGGAAATATTAATCAGTTTGTTTATGCTTTGTATGATTCGGTTCAGGCTGTAAGACCGAATGTAAAGGTTGGCAGTGCACCAGTAGGGATATATAAAGATCTTTCGACTTGCAATTCCGGTTGGGACGGATATACACAAATATTTCAGGACTCAAGAAGATGGCTAATCGGAAAGAAGCACGATTATCTTGCACCTCAGATCTATTGGGACATAAATACTTGTCCGCGTTTTGACACGCTTGCCATGGATTGGATTAACTCAGCGTATGGCAGGCATATTTATCCCGGAATTGCCATATACAGGATGGGATCGGGCGATGGTAATTGGCCTCCGACTGAAGTTCTTGCACAGGTGGATAGCGCGCGGAAATTTAATGGGCATGGACAATCCTTCTACAGGGCACAGAGTTTTAAGGATAACCAGAAGAATATAACTAATTTAATTAAAACGGGGCAGTATCTTTATCCCGCTAACATACCAGCAATGCTATGGAAAGATAATGTTAAACCTAACCCGCCGCTTAATGTGACCATTTCCACAGCGGATTCTATAAATTTCAGAGTCTCATGGAGTAAACCACTTGCTGCGACAGACGGAGATACGGCATTTTATTTTAATGTTTACAGGGATGAAACGCCAAGTATTGATTATTCTGATATTAAAAAAGTGGTTAAATTTGGGGTAATTAATGATACAACGGCACTGATAATTTTTGCAAATAAGCCAACAAAGAATTATTATTTCGCTGTGACTGCTTATGATAGGATGCGCAATGAGAGTGAGCCTTCCAATCTGGCAAGCATTATTGTTGTAGGTGTGGAAGATGAAATGCATGAGCTGGTTTACGCTCTTGAACAGAATTATCCTAATCCTTTTAATCCGGAAACTGAAATCAAGTTTTCGCTGAAGGAAAGAAGCTTCGTTACCTTGAAGGTTTATGATGCTTTGGGAAGGGAAGTGAGTGAGTTGATAAATGAGGTCACTGAGTCCGGTTCTTATGCTGTTAAATTCAGCGGACTAGGGCTTCCCAGTGGCATTTACTTTTATCAGTTAAGAGCAGGAGAATATTCAGCTGTTAAGAAGATGGTGCTTTTAAAATAAAAAACTGCTATGGAAGAGGGCTAAGACCATAGCAGTTTAGTGTGTTTCTATAAGGAGGGTGAAACGATTTCATCTCACCGTTCGGTATAAATGTTACAATTTGCGTGCCATTGTAAAAACTTTAAAATATGAAGGAATAAAAGAGATTAAAACGAAATTTTTTCAATTTGTGGAATCAATTTTCAAATATTAGAAAAAATAGTTCGAAAATTAGGAATTGAAAAATGTGAGTAAGAAAAAATTATGAATGAAGATAATATAAAACCAAATAAAAGCTTAACGGAAAAAATTGCAAATCTGAAATCGCAGATGAATGCGGTTATACTTGCTCATTATTATCAGGAATCCGAGATTCAGGATATAGCGGATTTTATTGGGGATAGCCTGGAATTAGCCCGTAGAGCAAAAGCCACTGATGCGGACGTAATAGTTTTTGCAGGTGTTCATTTTATGGCTGAAACTGCAAAAATATTAAATCCTTTCAAACTTGTTTTAATTCCGGATATGGAAGCCGGTTGTTCACTTGCGGAAAGTTGCCCTCCCGCTTCGTTCAAAAGATTCAGAGAGAAAAATCCTGCTCATATTGCGATAACCTATATAAATTGTAGTGCTGAAATTAAAGCGCTATCGGATATAATTTGTACATCGAGCAATGCCGAGAAGATAATTAGTCAGATTCCCGAAGATCAACCGATTATTTTTGCTCCTGATAGAAATTTGGGAAGGTATTTGATTAATAAAACGGGGAGGGAGATGCTTCTTTGGGATGGCGCCTGTATTGTGCATGAAGCGTTTAGTGAAGAAAGAATTTTAAAGCTGAAACTGGAGTTTCCTGATGCAAAGTTGATTGCTCATCCGGAATGTACTGACTCTTTGTTGTTGCATGCTGATTATATTGGTTCGACAAGTAAATTGCTCAGTTACATAAAGGAAGATGTGTCTGAATCTTATATTGTGGCAACTGAATCCGGGATTATTCACCAAATGCAGAAAGCTGCTCCCGGGAAAACATTTATTCCTGCTCCTTCATCTGAGAGTTGCGAGTGTAATAATTGCCCGTATATGAAACTGAATACGCTCGAAAAAATTTATAAGTGTATGTTGGAAAGAACACCGGAAATAGTAATGAACGAGGAATTGAGATTGAGAGCATTAAAACCAATTGAGAAAATGCTGGAAATGAGTTAGTTTTATTATTAGACAAAAAAAGAGTAAATTTAAAACTTAAATAAAAAAAATCTGAACGGAGAAAAAAATGAAAGAATATCCCCAAAATCTTTATATGATAGTTTTTCCGATTAATGCATTGGTTGCTTCTCAGTTGAATCCTTACCAGTTTGCGGAGCATTATACTATCGGAAGTACAAAACATTATAGGGGCAAAGTAATATTTGCCGAGATTGATATAAAGTTCAGGGATCAGTATTTTGATATTGATTATTATTTATCGCAGACTGTTCCTCATGAGAATGGCCAACCTAAGAAAACAAAATTTATTAGTTCATATTCGGTTCTTGAACACGTGGATTTGAAAGCAATAAAACATTTGTATCTTGTAACTCCAAACGGGAAAGCATTGCAGATCGACCCGGCTGAATATACTGCAAAAAATGATCCGGGTATGGTTAGAGTTTATCAGGAAATCACCCCGTTGACAAATTTAGTAGCTTCAACTCTGGACCAAAGGAGTTTTGGCAAGTATATAACAAAGGAAACCAGATCAAAAGGATGTCCTAAACTGTTCTTCACGCAATATGAATTAAATGTTACTGAATTCCTGAAGTATAATCAAAACCGGGATTTGATGCATAGTCCTATTCCTGATAGCAATCCTCAACGGCTCTTTGATTATTTACTTGAACTTAAAGAGAATCCCGAAAAGAAGACAAAAACCATAAGCCTCAGTTCCACTCTGCTGGAGGCTTCTTATTTGTTAATCAGACACGGATTCTGGTTTGCAGATGGCGAGGAACTTGTTTTCTTCCCAATGCCTACTCTAAAGCAATTGGAAAACGAATACTATGATTGGTGGAAACACGTAAGATAGAAAGAGATCAGCAATAAATTAAGAGCGGGGCTAAAACCCCGCTCTTTTTTTATTATTTTATTAACATCATTTGTTTTACTGAAACGAGATTACCTGCCTGAAGTTTATAGAAATAAACTCCGGATGATAAACCGTCAGCATTAAAGTTTATGCTGTGAGTTCCGGGGGATTGAAAACCATTCACCAGTTCAGTAATTTGATTTCCGAGAACATCATAAACAGTTAGTTTAACATCAGAAGGCGAAGTTATGGAATAGCTTATTACTGTCGAAGGGTTGAATGGATTCGGGTAATTCTGGTTTAGTGTGAATTGAACAGGTTGGGATAGATCCGGTGCAACACTTGACGGTGAATAATAAGTTATTGACTGTGAGGCTAATTCCCAGCCTTCTGTAACATGATAAAATTCAGTTTGTGATAATGTTTCGTCTCCGGAGCTGTTATAGGTATAACTGGTTCTCCAGGATGGACTGTAATTACCACCAATAAAGTTCTCTCCAAGTTCAAGAGTCATATTCCAGTTTGCATCATAGGTCGCGGTCCATCTGGAACTGTAATCCCAGGTGCTTTGATTTGAGTTCCAATATTTCCCAAGTTGAGAAGTGCAATGCTCGCCGGTGGAGTTATAGGTATATTCATACATCCAGGCATTTACAAAAGTTGACCCGCCATAAATATCCTGGAAAATTTCAGTCAGCTCGTTTAACATTGAATTTCTTGTATAGGTTGTTTTGCCTGTATCAACCCACGCTGAGTTAATAAAATATGCATTTGTTTCAGTTTCGAGATACTTTGGATTTGTGGAATGGTATGTATTAACATATTTCCTGTAGTCCTCCAGCTGCATAGTTTGGAAGTTAAGTTGTTTGTGAATTTCAGTAAGTGGTAAACCTGCGGAATTGTTGGTGAAATCAGTCTGCTGGAAAGGTATAAAATTACCACCCATTGAAAGTTGAGTGTTTACCTGTGTCAGATAATTATTGGAATCATATACATAAGCGGACTGCATTTGAATTATCCATGCATTACCTGCCCAGGCATATAATTGAACCTGAAGAAAACGCATTGTTGAATCGGACATATTTATGGAAACCGAAGCAACGTGTTTGCTTTTGTTTTCCCACTTGTCATTTACCCATTCCTGAGAAATCACCTCCACCTGAGTCATTGCCGGATTCCATTGATCAATATCCCGGGTATCGTTAACCCAGGCCCCATTCTCCCAGTTCTGATTTATTTGCTCAACGTAAAGATTGAAATTGAGGACTTTTCCCGTGGAATATGCGGGGGATTTTTCATCAACTCTAAAAGTTGCTGATTTTATTTTAATAAATTCATTCCCTGACCTTCGTTCTGAGGAAAGGGAAGTAATAGTAAACAGAAATGAAAAGAAAACAAAAAAGAAAATGATATTTTTCACTGGTACCTCTTGGATTATTATAAAGACACACAAAAATTTAGTTAATTAGTTAAACACGTAAAAATCAAACATTACACAATATTAAAAAGTTTCAGTAGGAAGACTGTTGGTGGAAAAAATGACTTTATTTCGGAAAAAATGTGAAAATCTGTGATCTGGATCAAAATATTTGCATATTAATCCCCGATTATTACATTTTTAAAGTAGTTAAGGTGTTGAATTATAGCTTTCGCCCAGTATTTTTTATTGTGAATACCCGGCTGTGCAATAAATGTAATGGGAATTTTATTTTGCTGACATTTCTCAAAGAATTCTTTATTTGTCACAAAAATACGGTCTTCAGTACCACAATCAATTAAAAATGGCTTAATTTCCTCAATTTTATCAAGCTTTTCTATAGGATTGAATTTTGAATAATTCAGAGGATGTTGTTCATAAAGACCAAAAGCAAGGGACATACCCCAATTATTCTTGAATGTTTTAATATTCATGATACCACTTGTGGATGCACAACTTCTAAAGATATTCTGATTATCCAGAAAAAAGGATACTGCGCCAAAGCCTCCCATGCTAAGTCCGGAAATAAAAACCTTATTCCTGTCTATCGAATATTTATCAAGAATAAATGGGATCAGATCCATTATGAAAAAATCTGCAATTTGTAAACCGTGTCTTAAAGGATTGTTAACATACCACGAATCAGTAAATCCATCTGGGCAAACAAAAATGAAATCGTAATAATTTGCTAATTTATTAAGATCTGTAATTTCACTCCACTGGCGGTAGGAAGCTTCCCAACCATGTAATAAAAAAATCACCGGATATTTTACGGTTTCGTCATAATCTGAGGGAGTAAAAACAAGGCATGTGTCCGTATGCGGGATATATTGACTTTCTATTGAGAGCTGTTGCTGGGGAATGCAGGTCGAATAAAAAATTACAAAGATAATAGTAAATAAGCGCATTTAAACACCATTCGGAATTTTAAGGTTGAATTAGTTTTTGTGAAAATTAAAATCTTTATAAAAACAAATCTAAACAAAAAAATTAAAATTAAAATTCAATTTTTTTTTGGTAATGTGAATTATTAACTCTATTTTTGAAGATAAAAAAATATAATTCAAGCAAAAGTTTTGAAAATTTAATAAAAGCAGTCATCAAAAAAGACGAAATATCACATTATGAGAATCAGAACATATCTACTCATCATAACCATTCTTTCGGTCTGTAATATTTTCCCACAAAGTTCTTTAATTGATACAACTTTTCATTTGCCGTCTCAGGTTGATTCGGTTAATTCTTTTTCAGTTGATTACAAAAGTACTCCGGGTTCGTTGCAGATTGAAGTTGGTGAAAAAGAAAATCTTGCTCTTAAGCGGTATGCATTTATCAGTTTTGGAGGTACTCCGCCTGCAGATACAGCAAGAAAAAATCCATTTAAGTTGATTGATGGACTTAAAACTGGATCTTTTGTGGAATTCCCCTCTGAAAATGTTGGAGGAAGATCCGGAAGTTATATAATTATTGACTTACAAGCCGTTAGAAGGGTCAAAAGAGTTCTTTTCTTCTCATTGGGAGGAAATATTAACACAAGAGTTCGTGCCTATACAATTTATGCCGGTATGGATACTACGGGTATTGGTATGGAAAAGGTTTATGTGGAACCTGATAATCCCGTTGCTAACCCGGAAGCAGTGTTTACACCTGTAACAGCCAGATATGTTAAAATTGTATTGGATGTAATTTCAACTACCTCCAGTACAGTTATTTCTGAGATTGAAGTATATGGCGAAGGTTATCTCCCGGTAGGTGTATTTGTTTCATCGGTGCGAAAATTGGAAAAAAATGTGAATTTTGGAGCATTTGAATTTGAGGCGGAAAAACCAACCGGAACACAGATATACTACAGTGTGAGAACAGGGGATACTCCGGCTGTGGACAGCACATGGTCTCCGTGGTCAGATTCCTCAGATGTTAGTAATTCATTTTATACTGTCTACGAACCTAGGGGTTACGTACAATATAAGATGCGACTGGAGACAAGCACTCTTGAAACTCCCAAAGTCCACAAGGTAATTGTTAATTACGACACAAATAATGTGGCTTATAATACTGATGCTTATATCTCTCCCCAGTATGCGCAGATTCTTAGTGAACAAACTTTCACCCTGACTATTGATTGTACGTTTAATCCAAATGATTATGGAATAGATACAATAGTTGTATTTACTCCGGCCCCCTCACAATTTCAGGAACTGAGGTTAAATGGTGTTAAGCAAACTGTACAGTACACTATACTGGGGGACAGAATTATTATTGTTATGGGAACCACTCTTAAAACAGATGCTAAAATAGAGATTTTGTTAAAAACATCCCCCTATTTAGCAATTAATCCTTTCAGAACTATTATAAGCAGTAAACTTAAAAATAATCCGCAGAGAGTAAACTCAAAAGTTACTGACCAGGTTGATGCATGGAGTATTATCACTGTTGGAGTTCCTGAAAAAATAGTTATTGGGGGAAAAGCAACACCAAATCCGTTTACACCAAATGGGGATGGGGTGAACGATAAAACTAAAATAGAATTTTTTGTTGGCAATATTGCCCAGCCCCCCTCAATACTTGGTAAAGAATTAAGGGCGGTTACCGTGAAAATTTACGACACCACAGGTAAACTTATCAGGGATCTTCTGGACCTTCGCACAAGTGCTTATGCCTATATTGCAGAAAACTCAATTGAGTGGGACGGCAGAGATGAGAGCGGTAAAATAGTTAGACCTGGTTTATATATTTATCAGATATTCATCAATAGCGACAATGGTGGGGAGTATGTTACACGCACCGTTGTGGTTTCTTATTGAAAAAATTTGAGGTACACGTGAAAAGATTTTTAAGAATAATCACAATATTTCTACTGACTTCCTGCTACATTCATGGAGGGGGTTTTAACGATTTGGGGAACAGCGCAAGAGTGGCTTCAATGGGCGGAGCGCATATTGCGGTGGGTAACTCTCCTTATTCTTTATTTTATAATCCCGCCGGAATCTATATGATTAAGGATTTGTATGTTGCTACATCTTACGCAAATTTATTCCCGGGAATTGTGGATGATAATCTTAATTATTTTGCTCTTTCGGGAGTTGTACCACTCCAAATGATTGGAGAATTGGGAGTCGGAGGTACTTTCCTTAATAGTGAATTGTGGAAGGAATATACAATTAACTTTACCTATGCTCGTGAAATTTATAATAACTTTGCTCTTGGCGGAACTTTTAAATTGTTAGGATGGTCTGCTGAAGCCGCTCCCGGTGAAAGCCCTCTTTCTTATACCGGCTTTACTGCAGATATAGGTGCTTTCTATACTTTTAAATCGATTACCAACTCAAGCGACTTAAGCCTCGGTGTGGTTGCCAAAAATATCACTCAGCCAAGTATTTCAAGCAGCGGTAGTAATGATGCTAAATTGCCTATGCAACTGGGTTTTGGATTTGCATACATTTCGTCTTTATACGATTATATTATTACCGCGGATGTCTGCAAGGAAGATGATCAGATAAGTGTTAAATCAGGCGCTGAGTTCTCTGTCTTTTCGAGGGAATTGCTTAGCCTTAGTACAAATTTGCTTTTACGCTTGGGTTATGAACGCATAGTCGTATCGGATTTTGCTGAACAGAGCGGATTGAATGGAGGGTTTGGTCTTAATGTAGAGAACCTTATAATCGATTATGGTTACCAACTCCCAACAGAATTGACGAATGCCGGTGGCATGCATAAAATTTCTTTATCATATAAGTTTTAATATTCAGGAATTAGGAATCAGGAATTCGGAATGAAACACATGACCTACAAATACCAACTAATTTTCTTATTAAACTTTCTGTTTCTCTTAATTTTTCAAGAGAGTTCTTACCCTCAATTCATTTCTAATAAAGGAAAACCTCAGGATAAGTATTTGAATTATGCGGGGCGAAATTATGAAAATTACAGCTCTACTTTCATTAGAAAAAAATTCTTTGATAACTTTGGTAACTTCCTGGTAGAAGGAACAACTGTTTATGAACTTAACGAGTTGCAGCGACAGATTCCAATGACGGAAGAAACCGGAGGTAATAGCGATATTATCAAATCCCGTTATTATCAAAGTTGGTTTAATAACCTGGTAATTGCTAATGACGCCTATGGAGGATTTTCCACCCGATTAATGGTTGGGGATGCAATTCGTACAAAATTCACTGCTATGACTCTTAATAAAGCTAGATTTAATGGAATAAGATGGGATGCCGGGACTGCAAAATACAGAGCAACCTTCATTGGTTCAAGAATATCAGACCCTATTAGATTCAGATTTGATTACGGATTAAGCGGCTTGGATGGAATTAGAAGGATCAGAGACTGGACTCAGTACTTGTTGGGCGGTCACTTTGAAACTGATATCGGGGATATTTTAACGGTCGGAATTACTTATGTTAATCAGCATCAGAGAAGATCAAGTATTGATGCTGGTGCTGCTGAAATAAAGGGTGTTGTGACTAATGCCATACCAAGAGTTATTTTCTTAAAAATTAGCGATGACTCTCCCGGCGATAACTCGGGTCCAGTTCTCTTTGGGCGTCCTCAGGTTATTATTAATGGACAAATTATGCCCACGGTCAATATGCAACTCAACCAAAAACCGTCCGGTGAATCTACAACTCTTGACAAACCAGTTCAGTTTTATTGTTTAAGAGAAAATGAAAGACAGTTAGGTTTTTCAATCGATCAGAGATATTTTGGAGGTCATGATACCACAAGCTATACCTATTATACCCATTTTGCCAGCTATCGTTATTATGCTACTGAACCAAGATACCCGGTCCAAATACCTGCTGTTTCGACAGAAAATGTAACCTACGCATTTATTATGCCCGAAGGTGTGCAGTCGGTACAGTTCAAAATTATGGTCGCGAATGATTACAAAATAGAGACCGCTCATGATTATTATAATACACTTGATAATTATGGTGGCGGAGCACTATATAAATCACACTTCAGGGATTCTCTCCTTGCCACCCCGACACCGTTTTTCGTCAGGAACAGAGCGGAAGGAAATGTAAGGGATGGTAGCAATAAACAGGTAGTGACTGTTAATTATGGTCTTGCTACTGGTATGTCGGTTTATGGATTGAACTTTGCTTTTAATTGGGAAGGATTTGAGATTGAAGGTGAGTTTAATGAGAGTGTTGATTATCTGAAATACCCCATACTTTCGGGAAGCAGATATGAAAGCAAGGGTCAGGCTTGGTACATTAAAGGTAAGAAGAAACTTGGACGTCTCACTTTCGGAGGTGAAAAGTACTTTATTTCACCTGATTATATTACTTGGCTGAACACGTATGTCTTGGAAAATAGCTACTATATTCAAAGTACAGGTTCAACAGTGTTAATTCCCGGTATATCCCAATTGACTGCCCCTGATTACCTTGGTTATGACGCGTCCTACACTTATCAGAGAAGGGTTCTTTATCCGGGGGGTGCTTTTTATCCTCTGGTTGACGATAACGATGACAACGACAGATGGGAAGATGGATTTTATTTTTATAATGTCCAGGCTACTGATGTTAATGAAAGAAATAAAGACGTGATCAACAATAGGGGTGATTTCTTTAAATTAGGTTACAGGCAAAGCACTAATGAGTTAAGAAGTCTTGATGCTATTACCAGGCAACCGGATGCAGGTATATTCCCCGGAAAAGATAAGGATAATGACGGTATTCCGGATGATGATAGAAATGCGAATGGAGTCCCTGATTATTCGGAAGACTTCCTCACTTATTATGCAGATCCACCATCTTTCGAATACGGGGATGACTGGAATAACAATGGTGTGATTGATGATCAGGAAAACGATATTTACCCTGATTATCCTTATGAACCTGATACGAAAGGTTATCATCTCTTCGCTAATCTTGAAGTGATTAAAGACCTTAACGTTGCACTTGGAAAAATTTCTGAGAATGCAATTGCCCGAGGCGGTAAGAATGACGTAAGTTACTTTAAAGCAAATTATTATACCGAAACTCCTAAATTTGGTTCACTTAGATTATACTATGTCTTTAAACAAGTTCAGGACAATATTCTCAATAATCTTTATAAATACTCCGGTGTTATTACTGTATCAAACCCATTTCCTGATTATGTTATAGATCCTTTATACTACAGAAATTCAATTGTCAACTCATTATATGCCGGAACAAAATATACTCAGATAAAAGGAGTTAACATTGAGAACAATTTTAGAATTGAATTGAATAACCAGTTCAAAATAGGCGTACCCGACAGAGCATTTCTTCCTGAAGCAAAGCTGTTAGGCGATCAAATGCCGGGTAACATCGTTCAATGGGGACTGGTAAATAAAATTGACTATACAATTGGTCTTTTCAATAACAGTCTTAAAATAAGTCCCCAGTTCAAATTAAGAACCGAAAAAATAATCATTACTGCTGAAGATAAATCTGGAAGAAACATTACAAATATAAGTACTCATACACAGGAAGTAATCCCGATAGTTCGAATTGATTATAACCTTACTCCATCAACTGACTTGAGATTCGGTTTACAGGGTATGAGTTTCTTTGGTGATTTATTGAAATATAAAATTCGTAACTTAAAAGATAATTATGGAAGTCAGGATAGAACAACATTTGCAGCTTCCATAAGTAACAAATCTCAGTTTGCCGGCTATCAGGTTGTGTTTGACTTCGGTTACACACATACAAGCATTGATTACTTAAGAGAAGCTGACAAAACACTGGGTACTGAACAATCCATGCTCTTCTTTACTATCTATGCGGGTTTTTAAATAGGAAGAATTTAATAAGATATGACCTGGAAGATTATTGTTGTATTAGGATTAGCTGTAGCGAGTTTCTTTATCCCAACACCGCTGGAGTTGCAAAATGCATTTACCTCTGGACAAAACTTCTATGCATCCAGCAATTTCGTAAAAGCTATTGAACAATACAATTTGATTATTGATACAAAAAGCGAATTCCTCAATGAGGATAGCGTTAAAGTTACTCTTTTCAACGGTGATTTGGTTGTGAGAGTTATCGATGCAGCAATGTATCAGAAAGCAAATGCTCTCAAAAGCCTTGGTTTGAAGGATTCTGCCATTACTATCTATAAAATCGTGGAAGCTGATGGAAACGAACTGGAACTTTCAACCCTTGCGCAGTTTATGATCTATGATCTCCACTATCGATCCGGCCAGTTTAAGGATGCTATTGTTGAAGCTTCAAAATTAGCAGATAAATATCCTCAGCATATTAAGGCTCAAAGTGCTTTATATGATATTGGCTGGGCTTATAGGGAACTGGGTGATCTCGAAAAAAGCCGTGACTATTTTTATCTTCTGAAAGAACGCTATCCCGAAACTGATTATCTTGCTCGGGCTATGTATCAGCTTGGGCAGAATAGTTTTGACTTGAAAAAATACGATGACGCTATTAAATATTGGGGCGAACTTAATGAAAAGTTTAAACCCGATGCTTTTAAGGATAAAGACTGGGAAAATGTTCAGCTCAAAACCGTTAAGGAACGCCAGATTTTTGAAGCAACTTCTAGCAGGGAAACTGATGAGTCTACTCTGGAATTAGTGGCCAAAGCACAACTTAAAATAGGCGATTGCTACAGAGAAAAAGGCAATTATAACATCGCTATGGATAATTATAAGAAAATAGTTACAAACTATTCCCTGCTCCCCATTCTTGTTGAGGTTGCATATATTAAAATGGCAGACTATACTTTGCAGGAGAAGGGAATTGAAGAAGCTGTTTCCCTTTATCATTCTGCTATTGATGAAAACTTTGCCAATAAAGAACTGCAGGCTAAAATGCAGTATATGATTGCAGACATGTACCAGAAGCAAGGGAATTACGATCGCTCGGCAAAGGAATATATTTTCTACATTCAGGCTTATGCTGACGTTGCTGAAACAATTCAATTTGGTGTGGATAAAGCACAATACACCGTGGTTGCAATGTATTATAATGCCAGGAATTACAAATCTGCAGCAATGGAAGCGGATACTCTCCTTAAAAAGTATCCTGGTAGCGAAACAATTCCTGCAACCCTTTTCCTTCAGGGACTTTCACAGATTGAAATCGGCGAGTTTGTAAAAGCAAGAAATACTCTCTCTCAGATTGTGGAAAAATACCCGCAAAGTCCGGATTTAGCTGCAGCAAGAATTCAAATTGGTTTCACTTACTTTAAAGAGGGAAACAAGGAACAAGCACTGCAAGAGTATCTGAATGTGTTAAATTCCAGTCCTCCCGACTTAGACTCTTCTCATGTCTATTTTGAACTTGTTAATGTCTATTCCGAACTTAAAAGATATGACGAGGCTATCTCTGCCTTTGATTATATCAAACCAACTTCACAGTATTACACTCCTGGATTCGGCAAAATTGTTAAGATTTATGGTCAGCGAAGTGAGTATGACAAAGGAATGGCTTTCTTGAACTCTATTTTAGAGAAAAACAAAGGAGATAATTCCATTAATCTTACTTCTGATGTTAATTTTGCATTCGCTGATTTGTACATCTCGAAAAATGATTATAAAACAGCTATAGAGTACTTAACTAAAGTTGTTAACGATTCCACCCTGCCCGAAAACAAAACAATTCTTAGATACCAGTCCAGATATGCCCGCGGTGTATTGAATTATCAGACGGAAAACTATTCTGAAGCTGTTGTGGATTTGGAACATTGCATTGGCGATCCGGAATTTATTGGCAGACTCCCCAACTTCGTTAGAAACGCTAATGAGAAACTCGCTCTCTCTTACTCTAAATCCGGAAATAAAGAAAAAGCTCTTGCTCTTGCAAATCAATTGATGCAGAAAGCAAAAGATAACAAGGAAAAAGGTTCTGTTGATAATCTTATTGCCGGTATTTATTACGAAGCCGGTGACCACAAAAAAGCTATTGAGGTTTGTAAAACCGTAATTCAGAACACTGACCTTGACGAGGAAACTCTTATTAATTCATATATTACCATGTCAAATTCCTATAAAGGACTTAACGACATGGGTAACGCCGCATCAATCTTACTCCAGGCAAGCGAGAAATTCCCTGAATCCCCGGAAATTCCAATTGTCCTTTATACTCTGGGAGCTATGTATTTCGACAATCAGGAATATGAAAAAGCTGCAAGCATCTTCACTAAGTTTGTTGATAAATATCCCAAGCATGTCAACGTAAAAGAAGCCAGGTATTTCAAAGCATACTCCTACTACGAAACCGGGAACTGGACAGTCGCTAGCTCCTCTTTCAGGCAATATGTTGCGAATTATCCTGATGATCCTGCCGCAGCAGAATCACAATTCTATGCCGGTGAAGCTCTTTATAATGCTAAAGAATATAACGCTGCCATTTTGGAATACAGAAAAACTTATCAGCGCTACAGCAGCACGGATTATGCTCCTATGGCAATGTACAACGAGGGCTGGTGCTACTATGAACTCCAGCAACCCGATAAAATGGTGGATGTTTTTTCTAAACTTGCATCAAGATTTCCAAAATCCACTTATGCCGGTGATGCTCTTTTTACAATTGGTGACTACTACTATAATACTAAGGACTATGTTAAGTCCTCTGAAGCTTACTCGGACTTGATTAATAAATTCCCTAACTACGAGAAAGTTGAGGAAGCTAAGAGCCTTGTTTATGATCTTTCTCAAATTAATTCTTATCTGGAATATGAGAAAGCAATGAAATTCTTTGATGCACGCGATTATAAACGGGCTATTGAGGAACTAACCAAACTCTTTAATAAGTACCCTGACGCAAGCATTGCTGTCGGTTGTCAGGTTAATATTGCGGCTTCTTATGAAATGCTCGAGGATTATAGGGAAGCTGCTAAATGGTATAAACAAATTATTTCCAAATATTCTAATAGCAATGATGATAATGAAAGAAGTGCCGTTTTCTTTGCTAAAGAACATTTGGAGTGGATAGAAGAAAATTATTAAACTTTTTGAATTAATTATATCGGAGGAATAAATTGCATTCGTTAATTTTATTATTTCAGGAAAACCAACAAGTTGGAGGTAGCTGGTGGAGGGATAACTGGCTCATTAGCATTATCTTTAAGGGTGGTGTTGAAATTATGGGACCCCTCTTTATCTTTTCCATCATTGTGTTGGCTGTTTTGCTTGAAAGGCTTTACAAATACTATACAATACCTAACGAGGCAAAATCTAATAAAATTTTGGAAGACATAAACGAAAATATTAAAAAATTCGCGGATATCGATAAAGTCGTTGAGTATATTAAAACAAATAAGACTATTTTTTCGTATATCTTCATAAGAGTCATACAAAGGTATAAATTCCTTGTGGGTGAAAAACGACCGATTCTCGATATGAGAAATGAACTCCTCGATACTTCAGATATTTCTGCGCGTGATTATCTTGAAGAATTCCTCCCGGTTATTAATACTATCTCAAGTATTGCTACAATGCTCGGTCTTCTCGGTACAATCTTGGGTATGATCTCCTCATTCGATGAAATTGCAAAAGGTGGTAAAGGTGATCCGGCTGTCGTTGCTGGTGGTATTTCGATTGCTTTACTTACAACCGCTGGTGGACTTGTTGTCGCTATTCCGGCTGTCCTTGCTTATAGTTTCCTTAAAAGGCGACTCGAAAAAATCATTAATCAGATTGCTCCTTTCTCTAATCACTTCGTGAATTTCCTCCTTAAGGATTTGGCACGATTATCTACTTATAAAGAAATGTTGCTTACCGCTTATCGTGATGGTAAACTTAATAAGGACGAGCAACTCTTCCTTAAAGAAAAAAGACTTGAATTGAACATCTCTGAAGAGGAATTTGAAAAACTCGCTAAGGAAGTCCTGGACGAAACAGGTCATAAAGTTAATCTTGACAAGGTTGGAGAATAAAAATGGCCAGGAATAAAGGAAGCAAAATGACAGAGCTGACAATGGATATGACTCCAATGATAGACTGTGTGTTCCAGTTGCTTATCTTTTTTATGGTCACTACCGTATTTGCTGTTCAAAGTGGACTTAAGGTCGACCTTCCTCAGGCATCTACGTCTGACGCTCCTCCTGAAAAAGACCTCAGCATCACTATTTCTGAAAAAGGTGAGATGGACCTTAACGGCACTCTCGTTACTCTTGATAATCTTGAGGAACAGCTTAGAATACAAAAAGATATTTTTGGAAGTAAAGTCCTTATAATTAAAGCAGATAAAAAATCTCTCCATGGTATCGTCGTTGACGTTATGGATGCTGCTAAAATTGTGGGAATTGACCAACTTGCTATAGCAACTGACGAGGAAGAACCCAAAAATGGTGGTTCTTAATTTGTATGGCTACTAATTCTTTTTACATACCGGGACAAGAGCTATCTCACCAGATAAAGAACATTGTTTCTTCTGTTAGGAAACAGCTTCTCTGGTTTCTTGCTATTAGTGTCATCTTACATTTTCTTCCGGTAGTATCTAACTTTGAAATCTCTCAGCAAATTGAGGAGAAAAAAAGACCCCCTACAAGCGTGAAATTTATTCAGCGGGCTCCCAAATTGCAAAAAACCATGGAACTCCAGAAAACTCCTAAAATTGTTGAAAGAAATATTCAGAGAAAATCAACTCCTCAGAGAATGAGCACCATGCCTCGAACTATGACTACCGCTTCCTCTCATGGAGGTACTGCACTTAGTTCACTCGGTCGTCCGGGTGAATATGTGGACAGGACATTTAATCCTAATCAACAACAGTTTTATGGTCCTAATATTACTACCGATGTTGTTAATACTAGAGCCGGTTCTAGAACAACTTCAGGACTTAAGGATGAACTGATAGATTACTCGAATTTCAAAGATAGATTTGCTGGTTGGGTTGAGCAGGGAAAAAATAAAAAAGATATCAGTGGTTACCTTGAATTCTACCAACTTCAGTATCGTGGAAGCAAGGTCGGAGCCGATGGCTCTCCTGGTTGGAATGCCGTACCATTGGCTTTGCAGGCAGTAGTTGAATACTCTTCTGCTAAAACTAAACTCGATATTACCCTAAAAGGATCAATACGTCTCGATTCTAAAGAATTAATGCAGGTCCCGCTTCTTTATATGATGGGCTATGAAGCTGAACCGATATACACTCAGCAGGAAGTCAGAAATCTTGAAAAATATCTTAGGAGCGGTGGGTTTTTATGGATCGATGACGGACTCGCAGCTCGTTATGCATCTTTCAACAAAAAAAGTAGACAGATGATTGAAGATGCTCTCGGTTATGATGCCGAGTTTGAAAGAATCCCCAATGGCCATTGGCTCTATCATTGCTGGGAAGATTTCGCTGGTCCCCCTCCTGGCGAGGATGATGTCAGAATAAGTACTTCTGCTTCTGTCCCTGTTCTGGAAAGATATAAATATCTTGAAGGTGTCTTTCTTAATGGTCGTCTTGCTGTCCTCCTTAGCAGTAAAGGATATTGCAGAGCCTGGGGCGATTGGCAGAGAAGAGGTTCTAATACTCTCGATAATACTCGTCAGCTTCAGTTTGCTATCAATGCTATTGTCTTTGCTTGTACTCAAAAGGGTGGTATTATCGACCAGAATAAACAAAAGGTAGCACAGAATTAGAAAAATAAAATTTATTAATGTTAAATTATTAGGTATGAAAAAATTTCTTCTTTTTACTTTTACCGTCTTTCTTTTTGCCGGGTGTAACTCTATCTTTCAGTATGTTTTCCTTCCCCCTGAAAGAGAAGAATATACAATAGTCCCCGATCTTGAACTTACTACCAGGTTGGAAGATTCCAGCTACTTTGTTAGTAAGGACGGAAAAATGGTTGGCTATAACGCCAAAAGTTGGAAAATCGAAGTCCGCTACATGTCTGATTTTCAACTGAACACTTATGAATTCCCTGATGAATCCAGGGCATTCGACAATTCGGGCAATCCTTATACTTTCGCTAACTGGATTGATCCTGCTGTTGGCTATACTCCTCGCCGCTTTTCCGTTTTCAAAGTTACTATTTATAACTATACTAATTCCAAAATTAACTACGATCCCGAAGCTTCACTCCTTCTTACTGATAGAGGCGATAAACTGAACGCTTACGCTCGTGAAAAGAAAAATGCCAAGTTCTACAGTATGGAAGAATACTTCCAGAAACGTAAAGGAACCTCCGGTCTTGACGATGAAGTTTTCGAAACCCGCATGGGAATTGTCCGTAGAACAATGCTAACATATGGTAAACCCATTTATAAAGGCGATACCAGAGACGGTCTGATAGTTTTCGATCCTATCATGGATAATATCGAAAAACTCAAGATCACCATAGACAATTTTGTGGTTGGATACGATGAGAATAATGATCCGGCTGATTTTGTGGATCTTGAATTCTACTTCAAACAAGTGGTTGTTCCAAAAGAGGAAAGAATAGTTGTTGACGATGATAAAATTGCTAAAGTCGATTCCTCAGTAACTCAGCTTTCTGTCGCTTTAATTAAATATACAACCGCCCCCGGTATCTCGAACTTCGATGTACCATGGAATCCTAAACCTAGAAGTCTTCCTAATCTAATGCAGATTGCAGCTAAAAATCTTAAACTCAGACAAAAAATTGTCGAAGGAAGTTTTGGCGATGAAAGCGTTAATGACTCTCATGTTGCCTTCATTTTTGGTAGTGGTACAACTCCTGAGTTCAGTTCCTCTATTGTTTCCAGATGTGCTGAGTATGTCTCCGATGGTGGTATAGTGTTTATTGATAATGTCTATTTTGCCGGTGAGTATCCATTCCTTACTCTCATGGAAACTTTCCTCGGCGATGTCGCTAAAAAACTCTCGGGTAAAACGGAAATTAAAAGAATAAACCTCGATCATCCTCTCTTTACAAGTTTTAAAGAACTTACATCACTTCCTGCAGGTATGGATGATTTCAATAATAGTCTTATGAAATCCGATGAAATAAAAGGCCTCTTTCTCGATGGAAAACTTGTTATTATTCTTTCTGGAAAAGGATACCCTGTATTGTGGTCTGACGAAGGCTCAAGTTATGATAATGCAACTCAGCTTGATTTTGGTGTCAATTTAATCTCTTATGCTATTAAAAACAGAAAAAAATGAGTGATTCTATGAAGCTATTTTTTATTTATCTTTTCTCTTTATTGTTGGTATTTGATGCTTTCCCTGCTGAAACTCCGGATGGTGGGGAAATAAAAAAACTTACAAAATTGGAAATCCTTGAACTGATGAAAGAAAATTCCCCCAATGATAAACCTTGGATTGACTTCAGTTCAAGATACACTAAAGCCACTCTCTTATCCATGGTTATTCCCGGCGCTGGTCAAACTTATCTCGGAAGCGAGATTAAAGGAATTGGATTCACCCTTGCCTTCTTTGGGGTTGGTTTGGCAGCTCTCTCTAATCAGAGCAATTATGTCGGTAGGGAAGATCGTCTTAAGGTCCTCATAGAGACTTATAATAAAGCTGGCGATTTTACCACCGCTAATAGAGCTTGGCAGGATATTGTCTTTGAGCGCAGTAATAGAGATCGGGACTTGGACAGAAGAAATCTCTATTCTTACATTACCATCGGAATTTGGGTTCTCAATATGGTCGACGTCATTTTCTTTTCTGAAGATAAGGGCGTTGACGATTTTTCGTCCAATAGCCTTCCCCCTCTTCAGGTTGGCTTTACTTCCGACGGTCAATTTAATGGTCTTGCTTTTAAGTTTAATCTTCCTTAATTTTTAATAACTATGAGAAAATATTTTAAATTATCAGTCTTTATTGTTGCAGTTTTTTTAATTCTCTACGGTTGCGAGAGTCCTATTGATATTCCCTCTGCCTCTCATTATAACCGTACCCCTAAACCATTTAATCTCAAAGCGGATTCGGCTTATTATGATACCACCGCTGGTAAGGCTCGTGTTTTCCTTAGCTGGGAAATTAGTTCTGTGGAAAATATTAGCTATTTCGAGGTTCAGCGTAAAGGATTATTCCCTGTTTTCGCTAGGGCTGGTATTTCTGAGAAAACCACTTATGTCGATTCTTTTGCTGTTAGTTTCACTGATACTCTGAAGTTATCATATTACCTTATTCCAAATGGTAAAGACCGCTTTGTTGGAGAGTCCTCTGACATTTTTTCCATAAATATGGTCAAACCATAATAATTTTTATATAAACTGAATTATCTAATCGGAAACTCTCTTTCTCGATTCGTAATTCTTAATTCTTAACTTATTCTTTGGAGGCATAAATGCAAAAAGGTTACTTCTTATTATTTTTGCTCTTGTTTTTCTTCGCTCCTATAATTTCCGGTCAACAAATTATTGACTCTTCTAATGTTATTTTTGTTGACAATACTTCTGATGGAAACACGAGTACAGTAGGTACTTTCATGAACGATCCTACGTACATAGAATATCCGCAGACTGCCATTGCACCGGGTACAGCTGATATTTGGGGCTGGTGGTCTAATATTAGCACTGTTTATTACGGTGGCAACTCAAGAAGAGCTAGCCGCTGGGGTTCTGGCAATAATACCGGCGCCCATGCTGAATTCTATTGTACAGTTTGGCAGACTCAAAACTATCTTATCTATCATCATATGAACTCAGGTAATTCATCAACTCGCTCCTACGTTACCTTTCATCGTTTCGGTGAAGGTTTACCCGCTGATAGTTTCCTCTATAATATGAGGGAAAATCAGATTTATTATGATATTCGACAAGGTGGCAATTTGGTTGAAGCTGAAAGAGGTAGCTGGTTTCCCCTCGGTATTATCAATATCCCTGCAGCCGATAGCGCTCTTAAAGTTACAATCGGCCTCGATTCAACAGGTACTAATACTCTTCGTACCGACGCAATTATGCTTATGAAGAGTACTCAGTCAGGTCCTGATCTTGAATTTGGTGCCCGCCGTTATGACCAGATTATTATTGATGCTGGTACTGGAGACACTCTGCTTAATCATAGCCTCTACAGAGATAGGGCTCCCCTTCAGTTCCCCCAAACTACGTTTAAATACAACCGTTTCACTGATAAATCTTTAACTTTGTATAACCTTGGTTCAGCTCCTCTGACCGTAACAGGATTTGCTACTGGATCTAGCCGTTTTTCCGTCACAACTTCAACCCCTATAGTTATTCCTGCTGGTGGCAGTTACCCGGTAATGATTAGATTCTCTCCTAAAGGTGAGGAAACAACCCTCGACACACTTTATGTCTTCAGTGACGATCAGCTTGAACCCGAAGCTAAAATGCCTTTAATTGGTACAGGTATTAACTATAACTTTATTCTCAACGGAAGCCTCACCGGTGGTGAACCTCACTGGAATGTTCCGGCTCCTGGTGGATTCTTTGACCTGATTGGTACAAGCTGGGCAAACTCAACCGCTACTCCGTGGACCTATCCGATTCCTGGTGGTAACAATAATAGCGTTGTTAATGTTGGCTCCTCAAATCAGATTTCTGCTACATACAGATTCACAATTCCTGATTCTTTATATGGAAGTTATTTCCTTGAACATGCTGGTCCTGCTGGTTCCTCCAACGCCGCTCAAAACGTAACAGTGGATGTTGTTACACCTTTCTATTCTAATCCGAATCCGGTACTTGGTGATACTCAGAGAGTTGAAGGATTTAATTCCAGAGCAAGTACCTCTATTCGTCCTTGGGTTAGAATAGGTGGTAATCTTGTCTTCCAACTCAATGGTGGTGGTGAAACCAGTGTTAGATTCACAAATCCTGGTCAGGGTGGTTCTGAATTGTTAAGAGCTGATTTATTAAGAGTTCGTCTCGTTCCTATTGCTCCTACTGTTAGTACAAGTCTTGATCCTGCTCGGATTCTTAATTTCGGCTCAGTCTCAATCTACGATTCAATTCGTCAGATCCAGTTTAATTTCCAGAGAAACTTCGAAATCGGTTCTAACGGCGAAACTCCATTAAGAATTGATAGTATTTGGATTAAAAATGGTACCTTTATGTCAATTAATAATATGCCGACTTTCCCGTTAACTCTTCCGGCTATTGATGGAAAATATAATCTCCTCCTCTCTTTCCTTCCGGATGAAATTATTAGTTATAGAGATACCGTTTGGATTAAATCAAATGACCCTGTTGACTCACTCATCCGTGTCATCATAAATGGGCAGGGAGTAGGAACAGGAATAGTAGTAGATGATACAGATCCAACGAACTACATCTTCCCGTCAGACATAAAAGACTGGACAGGCGCTCCCGATCCGTTATTCATGGACAAATGGTACAGAATAAGCGGAAGCGGAACAAACAACACCAGATTAATCTCCTACATCTACTTCAACCCGCCCGATGGACTTCAGAAAATAGAATGGTATCCTTTCTTCCCGTTCAGACCCGGAACAAGCGAGCCGGAAGTAGACACATTTGACGTATATGTACAATTATCAGTCAGTTCAAGCATAAGCTCACCACAGGCAAAATACGTTATCAACCACGTAGGAGATAACTCACCTGACATCAAGATAATCAACCA
>JAAYVN010000067.1 GCA_012517155.1 Ignavibacteriales bacterium
GGACAGGCTTGACTTTTTTGAAAAGGACCCGATTAAATGGAAGGAGTCTGAATTCACTCCGTTTTACAAGAGTCTGACAACTCTGAAAAAGGAGTACTCCCCGCTTCATAACGGAATGCAGGGGGGGGATTTCCTTTCCGTCAAGATGATTACTAAAAAACGGGACCAGGTTGCATCTTTTATCCGCTCCCGCGATAATCAGAAGATACTGGTAATTGCCAATCTTACTTCAGAAACTGCCGATATTTCCCTTACAACCAGGGAAGCCTTCGGTACTTACACCGATTATTTTACCGGTGAGAAGCTTACGATTAAAAAGAAAAACAAGCTGGTGCTTAAAGGCTGGGAGTATAAAGTTCTGATAGCCCGGTAATGGATATGTCCCCCGCTTTAGTTCCGGTTATCGGACTGGAAATTCATGTACAATTAAAAACAGCCACGAAGTTATTTTGTGGCTGTTCCGCTAAATTCGGAGATGAGCCGAACAGCAACGTCTGCCCCGTTTGTCTGGGGCATCCCGGGGCACTCCCCGTTCTTAACAAAAAGGCGATTGATTTTGCAATCCTGCTTGGCATTGCATGCAATTCTACTATTTCCGGAAAATCTCTTTTCGAAAGGAAAAATTATTTCTATCCGGACCTCCCGAAGGGTTACCAGATTTCCCAGCTTGAAAAACCTGTGTGTCTTGGTGGATACATATTTGCGGGAGATAAAAAAATAGCCCTTAACCGGATTCATGTTGAAGAGGATGCGGGGAAGTCCATTCACCTTCACGACGGAACGACTGCGATTGATCTTAACCGAAGCGGAGTACCGCTGCTTGAGATTGTTACAGAACCGGTAATTTGCTCCGCTGCCGAGGCAGTGGAATTTCTTTCCTCCCTGCGCACTATTGTCAGGTATCTTGATATCTGCGACGGGAATATGGAGGAAGGCTCCCTAAGGTGCGATGCCAATGTTTCCGTAATGCCCGCGGGCTCCGGTATTTTAGGGGTGAAAACTGAAATTAAAAATATGAACTCTTTCAGGAATACCGAGAAGGCTATAAATTATGAAATTGAAAGACAAACGGAACTGATCCTGGATGGCGGAAAGGTTACGCAGGAAACGCTTTTGTGGGATCCGGATTCGGGTTCTGCACGCATTATGAGAAGTAAAGAGGAATCGAACGATTACCGATACTTCCCCGATCCCGATCTGGTGGAGTTCTCAATTTCCGGTGAGTGGACAGAGCAGCTTAAAATGATTATGCCGGAAATGCCGAGGGCACGTTTCGATCGCTATGTTAAAGACCATTCCCTTTCCCCATACGATGCGGGGGTGATTACCCAGTCCCGCGAGCTGGCTGATTTTTATGAGGCGGTTGCTTCTATAACTTCCGACTTCAAGTCCTCAGCCAACTGGATTATGACCGACGTTCTGCGCCTGCTTAATGAAAGAAAAATAACCGTGAATCAGTTCCCCGTTCCCCCTGAAGAAATTGCCTCGCTGATAAATATGATAAACAGCGGGGAGATAAGCAACAAGATTGCCAAAATGGTTTTTGACGAGATTGCCGATTCAGGGGAAAAAGCAGCCGATCTTATTGAGCGGAAAAATCTGAGACAGATTTCCGATTCTGCCGGACTGGAAAAAATGATTGATGAAGTTATTGCCAGGCACCCCGCCCAGGCAGAGGAGTTCAGAGCCGGCAAGGAGAAAGTTTTCGGCTTTTTTATCGGACAGATTATGAAGGAGAGCCGGGGCAAGGCTAATCCGAAATTGGTGAATATTATTTTAAGCGGTAAACTGGGTAAATCCGCGGTTGGAAATTAATTGTTTTTTGTAGTAAATTGGTTTATTAATTATTCAGGAGTTGATTTTGTCGTTTAAGGATAGATTAAGAAGATTCGTTGGTATTAAGACCGAAGAGGAATTGAAAATTGTAAAAACCCCAAGGGAAAAAGCAATTGAGTTTGTCAAGTCCCTCTTTTTTGCAGGCATTGCCGCCTTGCTGATAATTACGTTCATCATTCAGAACACGCGGATCCCTACCGGTTCAATGGAGCGGACAATTCTCGTTGGCGATTTTGTGCTGGTGAACAAATTTATTTACGGCTCCTCCTCGGGAAAGTATATCCCTTTCACGGAGATTGAGATTCCTTACTTTACCCTCCCCTCAATAAGAGAACCTGAACCTAATGATGTGGTGGTTTTTGAGTACCCGGGTGACCGTGATGACATGGTCTCCAAAACACTTAACCTCAACTACGTCAAGCGCCTGATAGGCATGCCGGGGGATGTTGTGGAGATAAGGGACAAGGTGGTGTTTGTAAATAATAAAGAATTTCCCATTCCGCCCAACATACAATACCTCTCCCCTTTCCCGGTACCTAAGGGACAGGTTAATCCCAGGATATTCCCGAATGGTGCCCCCTGGAACGAGGATAACTACGGACCTTTGAAGATTCCGAAAAAAGGACTTAAAATTGACCTTACCCCTGATAATGTTGAATGGTGGCGCACTATTATTGACCGCGAGCACGGAAAGCGTGTGGTTGGCGTTACCAACGGAACGATCACTATTGAGGGAAAACCTGTGTCTTCCTATACTTTCAAAAAGGATTATTATTTTATGATGGGGGATAACCGCGATGACAGTGCCGACAGCCGCTACTGGGGACTTGTGCCAAGGGATATGGTTGTGGGGCAGGCATTTATAGTGCTCTTCTCGTGGGACAGGGATATTCCATTCACACAGCTTTTCAAACTGCTCGCATCGATCCGGCTCGACAGGGTTCTGAAGCTGATTTACTGACGCGCAGAAAAGAAACCGGTTTACAGGAATTTAAGTTTTCAAGAGGCATGCAAGGTATGCCTCTTTTCTTTATTCCAACTCCAAAAGCAGTTTATTCTTAGTAACCATTTCCCCCTCATTTACATAAATTTCCTTTATCCTGCCATCCTCATGCGCAATTATGATGTTCTTCATTTTCATCGCTTCGAGTGTCATCATCTCTGTTCCTTTTTCAACCTTCTCCCCCTTCCTGACGCGGATATTCTGAATAATTCCGGGAATAAAAGCCGTGATCTTTTTAGGATCCGGTTTGGTGTACTCCCTGCGCTTCAGGAACTTTGTAGTCAGTCTGGTCTCATAAGCCATATCGTCCAGAATCAATTTGGACATTTCTTGCTTTTCCATACTTTCCTCCTCTAAAATGGGGGGATACCGTGCTTCTTAGGCTGACGGATTTCCCTTTTGGATTTGGAAATATTCAGAGAGTGGATAAGATACTCCCGCGTCTCCAGTGGATTAATTACGGCATCAATATGTCCGTTGGCAGCCGCAACGTAGGGATTCGCAAATTTCTCGGTGTACTCGTGGACTTTTTCGCGTCTGGTCTGTTCAGGATTCGGGCTGGCGGATATTTCCGATTTGAATATTATGTTCGCTGCCCCTTCCGGTCCCATAACTGCAATCTCGGCGGTAGGCCAAGCAAATACAAAGTCTGCACCAAGATGCCTGGAACACATTGCAATATATCCACCTCCATATGCCTTGCGGAGAATCACCGTTATTTTCGGCACAGTTGCCTCGCTGTAGGCATATAGTACCTTTGCACCGTGGCGAATAACCCCCGCATGTTCCTGATCCACTCCGGGAAGGTATCCCGGTAAATCCACAAGCGTGATAATAGGGATATTGAAAGAATCGCAGAATCGGATAAACCTGGCGGCTTTATCGGATGAGTCCACATCCAGCACACCGGCAAGCACTAACGGCTGGTTAGCAACCACACCCACAGTCTCCCCTTTCATTCTGCAGAAACCGATTACTATATTAGGCGCAAAGAATTCCTGAATTTCGAAAAACTCTGAATCATCTGCCCCGGCTCTTATTACCTCCCTTACGTCGTACGGCTTGTTTGCCTCGGCAGGTATGATGTTATCAATATTTATTCCTTTTTTAGGCGGCTTTGGTGGGAATGGTTCGGCTTTCTTGGAATTGTTCCAGGGAATGTATGTCATCAGTTTCTTTATCTGTTCAAAACACTCCATTTCACTATTGGCAAAGAAATGTGCATTCCCCGAAATTTCCGTCTGCACGCGCGCACCTCCTAAATCCTCCATCGAGATCTCCTCGCCGAGCACCGTCTTTATAACCTCGGGACCGGTAATGAACATTTTGGATATCTTATCAACAACAAAAACAAAGTCGGTAAGTGCCGGTGAATAAACAGCACCTCCGGCACAGGGACCCAGAATAACTGATATCTGGGGAATAACCCCGCTGGCAATTGTGTTACGATAGAAAATTTCTCCGTACCCGGCAAGTGAATTAACCCCTTCCTGGATACGCGCGCCCCCCGAGTCGTTGATGCCAATAAGCGGAATGCCAAGTTTGATTGCATGATCCATTATTTTAGTGATCTTCCTGGCATGGGCAAGTCCAAGAGACCCTCCTGCCACGGTAAAATCCTGCGCATAAATTGCAATGGGGTGATTGTTGATGGTCCCAGTTCCGGTTATAACCCCGTCTCCGGGAAGTTGTTTTTTATCCATACCGAAATCCTTTCCGGCATGCTCAACAAACAGGTCGTACTCATGGAATGAATCGGGATCCACGATTGCTTTAATTCTGTCCCGGGCGGTCATTTTTCCCTGTGAAATCTGTTTTTCGATCGCTTTAGTACCACCGCCGATTGTGACTTTTTCTTTTCTTTTAAAAAAATCGAGAATTTTTCTTGCGAATGACATTTGAGTTCCTTAGGTTAAAAATCTGAGGTGTAAAGATAACACTTTTTAGCATATAAATTAACAGAAACCAGTTCACCTCCTTCCCCACCGGTTTATTCTCTCTCACTGTTCACTTAATCATCCCTTTTTGTGGTTTCCCAAATTCTCATTATTTTTGGGATATGGAAATAGTACAACTCTCTTTATTACTGCTCGTCTTCGTAGCACTTGCGGTCGCAATGTTCCTCAGGAAAATTCCCGCACTACTTGCCTTACCCATAATGGCATTTCTGATCCCCATTATCTCCGGAGTTTCGGTTGCGGATACTCTTCAGCTCGTGCTTGGTCAGGGGACCCTTCGTCTTGCGGAGGCTTACACAATAGCTATTTTCGGAAGCATGCTCAGCATACTCCTCCAGAAAACCGGTATAGCGGAGGGATTTATAAAAATTGGTGCTGAACTTTCGGGGGATAAACCGTTTATCATCACCCTGATTATGCTGATCCTGATTATCCTCCTTTTCACTACACTTGGGGGACTTGGGGCGATCATAATGGTTTCGACAATCGTACTCCCTATCCTCGCTTCCGTTGGGGTGGGTCCGGTTACAATTGTGGGGGTTTTCCTCTTCGGAATCAGCATAGGCGGGATTTTAAACGTGGGTAACTGGGCACTCTATACAACCGTTTTATCCCTCCCGATTGATACCGTACGCCCCTTTGCAATGGTAATGTTCCTGCTGACTTTCGTAACCGCCATACTCTATATAACCATTCAGCTTTACCGGGACGGACACGATATCAGATTCGGAAAGATTGTTCTTTATTCCCTGATTTTCCTCGTAATTATCGGTATGCTCTATTTTGCTTATTCAGGATTATCTCCTTATAAGAAATGGCAGTTTGGACTTCTGATTAAGGGAGTAGGACTTTACATGAAGTATGCCATTGGTGCGGGTATATTATTGCTTTTCGCACTCTCGGTATTAAGACTTTTTGCAAAAAGAGATGAAGGGAAAAGGAACTGGATTTCGTTTTTCACTCCGGTGGTTCCCCTCTTTTTGATTCTTCTTTTTGATATGAATTTCATAGCGGCATTTATCTGCGGACTGATATACGGATTCCTTTCCACATACAGAAAAGGCAGTCTGAATATATTTACCCGTTCAATACTAGAAGGGGGGGGAGTGGTTATGCCGGCGGTTGCCCTGATGCTGGGAATTGGAATGCTCCTGAATGCCGTGATGGGTCCCTCGAATTTAAGCAGCACCGCTTATTCAGCCGGCTGGCCCGTACTACTGCTGTTAAAGCCGGTACTTGCAGAGATCGTACCTTCCAACGGATTTGTGTACATCCTTCTCTTTACTGCATGCGCGCCACTGGCGCTATACAGAGGTCCGCTGAATGTCTGGGGTATGGGTTACGGAATTGCGGCTATTTTCCTGGCAAGCGGAATGAATCCGGGGGCTATAATGGGACTGCTTATGGCGGTTGGTCAGATTCAGGGAATCAGCGATCCGACCAACACCCAGAACGTTTGGCTCGCTAACGAAGTACAGATTGACGTCCAGAAAATACTCTGGAACACGATTGTCTATACCTGGGGTATTGCCCTGGTGGGACTTGTAATCTCGTCACTCTTTTTCTATTAGCAAATAATCCCGGAGTTTATAAACTTTCCAGTGCTTTAAGCAGCTTTTCGCTTACCTCTCCTGCTATGGAAGCAAGATTCTCGTTCCCGGCTGCTTTCATCGCTTCCAGCGGATTAACTGCGGAAACTCTTACCTTGCCTGCTTCAATTTCCTGAATAACCACGTTGCAGGGCATCAGCACGCCTATATTTTCTTCCATCGAGAGGGCTTTATATGCAAAGGGGGGATTGCAAGCACCAAGTATTTTGTACTTTCTGAAATCCACATCAAGTTTTTTCTTTAAGGTCGCCTGAACGTCAATCTCCGTCAGCACGCCAAAACCCTGTGCTGACAATGCTTCGGTTACTTTGCTCTGCGCATCCTCAAAATTTGCTTCGATTACTTTTGAATTATTGTACATTATATCTCCTTGTATTTTCTGATATGATGATTTGTTTCCGAATAAGTTGCATATATCTAAAATCAAGTGGAACTTATGAAAAGTTCAAAATGTTTAATAAGTAACAATTTTCCGGAACAGTGTGATAAGCTTTCCGGGTTGAAAGTCAGTTAGTTTTATAAAAATCCATCGGTGATAAGAGGGCAATTTTTTCACCGGTGAATTCTGTTATGATTGATCACTACTTCCAGCAATTGTTTCCGTATGATATTTTTAGTGTGAAACCTATGAGGAAATTATGATTAAAATCTACTTTCTATTTGCTTTTATCCTACTGCATTGTTTATCAATGGCTCAGTTAACAATTATCAGAAACCTATATGAACCTCAAACAGGTTCTGAGTATTTATACACTACCTCCGAGAGATACGCCCAGGCGTTTCTAACCGATGGCAATTCATTTGAAGTCGAGAGAATAGTGATTAAAATAGAAACAAACCATCAAAATATTTTACCGGCAGTATATAGTTCCAATATGTCTGGTGGAATTGGCACCCAGCTTTTTCAGGCAAATTTCGTTAGTTATAATGCAGGCACTCAGTTTGCGACTTATTATGCAATGGGGAATACAAATTTAGCTGCAAATACAAAATACTGGCTGGTGATAAAAAGCAACTCAAATCAACCTTCGTTTGCCTTGACTTCATCTAGTTCTTACAATGGTTATGGACATATTCCGAATGTACAGTCATTTGCTGGAAGTTTTGATTCTGAAGCATCGTGGGGTTATTATGATTTAGGTATTATGTCATTTCTATTCGAAATTACCGGTGATTTGGTTTTGCCTGTTGAATTAACCGGCTTCCAGGCATTTTCTTCCGCAAAAGAAGTTAAACTGACCTGGCAAACTGAGTCAGAAGTGAACAACTATGGATTTGAAATTGAGCGGGCAGTCGTCATTGATATGCAGTCTGCCAACTGGGAGAAGATTGGATTTATGTCCGGTTCGGGAAACAGCAACTCGGTAAAGGAATATTCGTTCAGTGACGTTTTCGAGCATCCGAACGATCTTAGAATCCGGTATCGCCTGAAGCAGATTGACAACGACGGTACTTTCTCGTACAGTAAGGAAGTGGAAATTGAGAATAACCCCCCTGCGACTTTCAATCTTGTGCAGAACTACCCGAATCCCTTTAACCCGGGCACCACAATAAATTTTAGTCTTCCGGAAGAAACCCGTGTTACTCTTGAGATCTTTAACATTACCGGTGAAAAAGTAGCAACACTGATAAATGGCGAAATAACTCCGGCGGGAATTCACGAAACATACTTCAATGCCTACGACCTCCCAAGTGGAATATATTTCTGCCGCATTAAAGCAGGCAGCAATATAGCAGTAAAAAAACTTACCTTGATGAAATAGATTCCCCTCCGGGAAAGAGGAGCGGTTTTATATGTATCGCTGCTCCCCTGTACAGGCAGTTGCTTTAAGTAATTTACTTCTGACATTGCTTTATATTATGTGTAACACCGTCCGTCAGTTATCTGATTACTCCGCATTTGGGAGCTGATTTTCATCAGGAATACGCTTTTGTATAAAAGTAATTCTCTATATTCACACTACTGTTAAGTGTTTCTCTTTCTCATCATCACTCAGTCTATCCTGGTAATTACCGTTTCTTATTCATATATTTGCAGCATAAAATTATTTTCGGTTATGAAAACATTAAAAGAATCCATATCTGAGGCAATGGGCGTATTTGATGAGGAGCTTTTCCCTTTCCTTTCTTACATCCTGAGTGACTTTTGGGAAATGGGCTCTGATCCCGATACTATCATTCGCATCATTAAAAAACATTTCCCCGGTAAAACTGATCTGAAAGTGGCCGACCTTGGTTGCGGTAAGGGACCCGTATCCGTAAAAATAGCCCGGGAACTGAATTATAACTGCTTTGGAGTTGACGGAGTCCCCGAATTCATAGAGACGGCAATTGAAAAGGCTAAAGAGTATAACGTGTCTGCTTTGTGCAAATTCCGGGTTGGTGATTTAAGGGAAGTCCTTCAGACTCTGCCTGCTCAGGATATTATTATTCTTGGTGCGGTTGGACCCGTATTCGGTGATTATTACACGACATTAGAGCAATTAATAACGCACCTGAACGAACAAGGCATGATAATCCTGGACGAGGCATATACCGGAGTAGATCCTGATCCCGCCTTTCCACAGGTACTTGCCAGGGAAAAGCTGTTCGGATATTTTAAATCTGCCGGTTTGAAAGTAATAGAAGAAATTATTGCCCGGGAGGATGAAAAGAATATCACTGCTTACGACACAGAATTTGAAAAACTCAAATCCCGCTGCGCTGAACTGAGCAATCAATACCCCGAAAAAGCCCCCCTCTTCTCAAAATACCTGGAAAACCAGGCAAAGGAATACAAAGCACTTAAATCATCAGTAATTGGAGTTACCCTGGCATTAGTTAGAAAATAGATATAACTACTGAAACAACAAATTCCAGATAGTCCTTCCCACTGTTCTCCAAGTAAAAAAAAATAGTAAAATACTATTTTTTTCTTGCATAGAAATATTTTTTTTTAGAAATTTAAACATCATTAATAACTTATTTACTTCCAACAATCAAAATAAGGAAGTGCAGTATGAAAAAATTCGTTTTGTCTTTTTTCGTTTCTAAAATATGCCGCCACTTCGGTTTTTTAACAGGTGGATATACATCAAATAATGCAGGAATGGTTAACCACCACTCTGCCCATCAAATCTCCACACTTCTCTCCTTAGGATTTACAACGGAAATGAGCGTTTACAAGCTCCCTTTATATAATTACTCAGTAACAAATAAATTCCTGTAAAGCTTAAGTAAAAAAGTTTACAAAATAATTACATAATTTTATTTTAAGGAGCTGATGTATGAAAAATTTAATTACCACTCTCTTTTTATTATTTTCAACAATAACCCTGTATCCACAGATCGGCGGATATGCCCTGAAATTTGATGGAACAGACGATTATGTGTCCACAAACTACAACACTCAGATAAATATATTTACCATTGAATGCTGGGTAAAGGGAAATTCAGCCCCTTCATATAGCACAGATGGTACAGGTGTGGTGCATCGAAATCACAATTATCAAATAAACTGGAATCATCCATCACCCGATTTCAGGGGCGCAGCAGCAATTAATGTTGGAGGTACATGGCATAATGCCAGTTTTGGACCTCTGACAGGCAATGTATGGTATCACCTTGCTGCCACTTATGATGGTGAGAATCTAAGAGCATACAAAAATGGAGTGTTGATGAATACAAACACTAATCCATCCGGAAATCCAGATAATATAAGTGAGAATTTAACTCTTGGATCTCATTCAGATCCTAGCAGTGGACGTTATTTTGGTGGAATGATTGATGAAGTCCGCATATGGGATGTGGTACTTACAGCAGATGAAATTAAGGCAAATATGTATAAGGAAATCAGCACGCACTCAAACTTGAAGGTCTACTATAAAATGAGTAATGGTTCCGGAACAACTTTGACAGACAATAGCGGCAACAATGTCTCAGGCACCTTAACAAATGGTCCTACCTGGTTAGCTTCAGGCAGCTTTGCAGGTTCCCGCCAGGCGCTCGATTTTGACGGAA
>JAAYVN010000068.1 GCA_012517155.1 Ignavibacteriales bacterium
GTTAAATAATTTAATATATTTTTGATTATTAAAGGAGTGGTTATGCCACTCCTTTTTTTATTTCTGTAAATATTTAACTTGACATTTAATAATAATTATACTAATTTTTCTTTGATGTTTTTATAAAAATATTCACATATAATATTAGAGAGGCTCAAATGAAAAAAATAGCTACACTTTTTCTTGTTGTTCTCTTTCTTTTCCTGACAGCGGATATACTTCCGCAAGCAAACTCCGTTGAGCTAAGAGACGGAACGAATGCCCTTGTAGGAACTTATTCAACAATACAAGCGGCATATAATGCAATCCCCGCAACACTGACCCAGTCCTATGTAATCGAAATTCTTCCTGTGTACGACAATTCACTGGAAGTGTTCCCGATCTCTTTTTCATCGAGGATTGATGCAGGTCCTTCAAAGACTATTACAATCCGTCCTAAAGCGGGCAATACGGGGGAGTCAATTGTTGCTACTCCGTCTAATGCACCGCTTATCAATTTTGATGATGCGGATTTCGTAATACTTGACGGTCGCCCCGGGGGCGTTGGCAGTGTAGTTGATTTCAAGGTTGAGAATCTGGCTACATCGGGCACAAACTCATATACCATTAATTTTGTAAATGGTGCTACAAATAATACTGTAATGTTTGTCCACGCGGTTAACCATACACAAAGTACTGCCGGACCAAGGTGTTTAATGTTTAACACATCTGCAACAAATATTTCGGGTAATTCGAATAACACAATTACTAATTGTAAAATAGAAGGGGGGCGCTCGGGTGTTGCTTCATCAGGAACCACGGCAAATCCGAATGTTGATAATGTAATTACGGACTGTGAGATTTTTAACTTTGGGTACGCAGGTGTCTGGTTGCTTGGAGCGACTACTAATTTCACAATCCAGGGTTGCACAATATATCAGACTGCAGGTATAAGTTCCACGCTTGTTTTTGGTATTCAAACAAGTACAACGATCTTCGGGAAAATTGATATAATTAAAAATAAGATTTATGATCTTCAGACTTCTTCCTCATCTGCTACAAATATTAGAGCAATAAGTCTTGTACCTGCCCGAAACTGTGTTCAGAATATTGTTAACAATTTTATATCGATGACAAAAAGCGGTACGAGTATTAGTGGATATTATGGTATCCAACTGGCAGGTACTGTACCAAATGAATGCAATATTATGTATAACACAATCCGGATTGGCGGAACACACACTGCAGGAGGTACTGCCGGGAACATAATTTCTGCTCCTTTTTATAAATCCGGAACTAATGACACGGCGGTTGTTAATGGGTATAATAATATCTGTATCAATGAACGCAGCGGAGGTACAGTTCTTCATGCAGGAATGTATATTGCAAATGCCAATGGATTTTATAGCTTTGACCATAATGATTACTGGGCAGTTGGCGGTAATCCTATTGTGCATCTTTCGGGGGTATCATTTACCGATTTACCCACTTACAAAATTGCTGCTGCGCCTAACGAGAGTCACTCGAACTTTATGAATGTTGAGTTTGTAAGTGATACAGACCTGCACCTCACCGGTGCTTCAGTAGGGAACGTGGGGCTGCTTGGAATGCCTGTTCCGGGAATTATAACTGATATTGATGGTCAAACCAGAGATCCACAATATCCTTATATGGGAGCTGATGAGGCAAATGTACCGGTTCCTGTAGAATTGCTTTCTTTCACTTACGCCCTGGATATGAATGATGTTCTTCTTTCCTGGTCAACTGCTACGGAAACAAATAATAAGGGATTTGAGGTTCAGAGAAGGTCAGCAGGGGAGTGGACAACAATCGCATTTGTAGATGGAAACAATTCTTCTGCTTCACAATCCAATTATTCTTATCTGGATGCAGATTTGAAAAGTGGTACTTATTCATATAGATTAAAGCAAGTAGATTATGACGGCAGTTTTACTTATCTCGAACTTAAGAGTGAGGTGACGATTGGGGTGCCTGATGAGTATTCGCTTTCGCAAAATTATCCAAATCCTTTCAATCCATCGACTACTATCCGGTATTCTATAAAGACCGGGGGAGAGGTGACACTGAGGGTTTATGATATACTGGGTAATGAGGTTGCTACTCTGGTGAATGAGGTTCAGGAACCGGGATATTATACGGTTAATTTTAATGGAGCCAATTTATCAAGCGGAGTTTATGTTTATACTCTTGAATCGGGAGAGTTTAGTGGAGTGAAGAAGTTGTTGCTTATGAAATAGCCGTAAAGGTGAAAGATTAAAAAGCTTTAGAGTTTTGAGAGTGCAGAGATATTCAACAGTGCCCGGAAGGGAGGATTCAGGGTAATTATTAATGCCCTAAATGGGATGCCTGATCGAAGGAGGATCGAAGGAGGAGCGAGGGTATGACCCAGGGAAAAAGGGTAAATAATTTGGTATCTTTTGTATTTTCGGGGGTTGACGGGGGAAGGGATGTTGAGAAATTCAGCATTAATTTTCGAAGTAATATGAGTAATTTTTTGGGAAAAGGAGTGGCAAATGCTGCTCCTTTTTTTATGGGTATTTAAAAAGCTAAACGCAAAGTACGCAATCCGACTGCGCAGGCTGTTGCAGAGAGAGAAAAGAGCTTAACAACAGCGTAAACATAATGAATTTCTTAACTGCAATGGAGTATTCTAGGCGAAAAATA
>JAAYVN010000069.1 GCA_012517155.1 Ignavibacteriales bacterium
CATCGTCAACCCCGGAAAGTAGGATTAGGGAATCAAATAAAAAGTTTTCATTTGAATTCAGAAATTGCGCAATCAAATGAATCTTAAGCGGGGAGACGAGGATTGCGGCCGGTTTCTCCGCAGAAGGGATCAACTGAACATCTTCAGGGAAATTTGCCTGAAGTGCTTCAAAAATCTCAGTTATACTTTTCATCATATTCAATTAATAATTATCAAAAAAGATTAATAGTCATCTGTAATTAAGAGTTTGGCTTGGCAACTCTTTCATTTCTTATCTTCTCCTGCAGTTTTAGCAACCCTTCAAGCAGGGCTTCCGGACGCGGCGGGCAACCCGGAACATAAACATCAACGGGGATTACTCTGTCAATTCCCTTGAGCACGTGATAGCCGTGTTCCCAGTAGGGACCACCTGAATTTGCACAACTCCCCATGGAAATAATATATTTAGGATCGGGCATTTGCTCATAAAGCCGTTTTATCCTTAAAGCCATTTTCAGCGTAACCGTACCTGATATAATAATTATATCTGCCTGACGCGGTGAAGGTCTGGGAATAACCCCAAACCGGTCGAAGTCGTAATGGGAGGCTGATGTTGCCATCATTTCAATAGCGCAGCAGGCTAGTCCGAAACTCATCTGCCATAAGCTCGAAAGCCTCGCCCAGTTAAAAAGGTCGTTCACATTTGTGACCACTATATTTTCATCAACAAAATCAGTTTCAAGAAAACTCATATTACTTATAGTTTAATTATTTAAAAAGATTTACTTCGAATCGCTTGTTCTGTCCCACTCCAGATCGCCTTTTCTCCATTCATACGCCATGCCGATGGCAAGGATAATAATGAAAAGAAAGCCGACCATAAAACCGGGAAGTCCGAATTGCTGATAAATTACTGCCCATGGTATCAGCAGCACCACTTCCACATCGAAGATTAAAAAGATGAGAGCAACCACGTAGAATCTTATATTGAATTTTATCCAGGGAGAACCAACCGGATTTTCACCGCATTCATATGTGGTTAATTTTTCCTTTGATGGTCTGTGCGGGCGTACTAATTTCGAAATGAAAATAGTAACCACAACAAACACTGCAGCAAGTATAAAGAATGCAAAAACCTTACCGAATTCCGTTAACAATACATCACCGTTGATTATTTATGATATTCTTTAAGTTTGAAATAAGTATAATGTCAAAATTTAATATACTAATTTAATTAAAATCCCTAAATGTTCCAAAACAAAACAGATAAAAAAGTATGAAAAAAAAGAAAAGAAAAATCCATCACAGCATAAGGGGCAGTACACGGAGTAATCCGACAACGGCAGGGAATGGATTTAGCGAAAAGGTCAAAGGTCCGGGGTCAATTGTCGCAAGGTTTATTGGCTGTTATTTTACCAGCATAAGTTTTTTCACATTCCGGAATTTATCCGTTCGTAATTCGTAAAAATAAACCCCGCTTGCCAGACCGGATCCATTAAAAGTGACTTCGTAACTGCCGGGGGGTTTCTTACCCTCCTCTAGTCTTGCCACTTCATTTCCAAGTATATCATATACCTTCAGCGTAATTTCCCCTTCATACGGAATACGGTATCTTATCACCGTTCCGGGATTAAACGGATTAGGATAATTATCCGAAAGATATAATGATTCATTCTCTTTTGGTCCGGATATATCACCAGCAGAAGAAACAATTCCCCCTGAAGCTATCGAATAGTTTTTATTAATATTCGAAACGGTGAATTTGAGATTATTCAAAGCCGCGGATTGACGGGTTTTATTTCCTGATCCTGCCTTGTATTTTGACGAATCTACTTTGGTTGTTCCCCTGGCATCAACTAACATCAGCGGCATTGGTCCAAATCCAGTCAGACTTTTACTTTCTGATGAGACCGACATATAATCGTTGTTGTCCAGAAAAACTCCCACTCGCTTTCTGTTTAGCATAACTCCCCACAAAAGGGCAGACACCCGGTTTTCATAATAATCGCTGTTATCCCACACCATTGGCTGAAAAATTAAATCGCCGAATAAATTTATCCCCGGATTATTCGTCATCTGTCCCGTGTAAGATGCACTTGAATACGAATCGAGATTATCAATATAAAAACCGCTCAGAATTTTCCCCGGATTCCCGGGGGCATAAAGGGGTGTTTTACTGTTGCGGACTTTGTGAAGGAAAGCCTTGCCAACAATGGTGGAAGTATCTCTTAGCTTTGCCAGCACCCCGAGCGAGTCTCCGGTAATGATGAATGATTTTGCATTCTGAATTATCAATTCATTCCCCGGATTATTCATCCCCTCATCGGTTAGGAGAATCTGAGTATATGAATAATTATTTGTGGTCAGATAACTGGTAACAGGCGAAAGGGAAGTTGAAAAACCGGGGTGCGAAATCAGCACGATATCCTGTGAAGGAACAGAACTTAGAAATCCCGGAAGACTTAAATTTACATTGGTCTGTAGCCATTTATTTCCCGTAATCCATAATCCGGTGGCAGGGAATTCAAACTCCCTTGAAGTGTCCACATCCTTTGCGGATGGTGGATAAAATGCGATTGAATTAGTATTAAAATCAAATTCCCATCCTGCAACAAGCTGATCGCACTTCAGATTTTCAACTGTATAGGCATTGCCGTTTTTTTTCCAGACAGTTTCCTGATCACCGTAAAAGACTGAAACTGCACCTCCCCCCATAACTTTTCCGATTCGGTTTTTATCAATACAGATTGCGGTTCTTCCGTCAATTCCAACCCCTGTGATATCTTTGGAGTTGATGAACCGCGATTTAACCATGAATGGGATCAGTCTGCCGAATCTGCCCCGTTCAATAAAATGGGAATCGAAGAGAACATTGGGGACAAGGTCAAGGAAATTATCCTCTAGTGCAATTTTTGAAATGAATGGATTCATAAGGCACTCGCGTGGGTAAGCAGAGCCGTTCTGAGCTGAGAAATCGAGATCTCCCAGCACTGCAGCTCCGGCACTCGTACCCCCGATAACTCCGCCGTTATTGAATACATGGACTATTGCCTGTTCCGTTTTTGTACCTTTCCAGTAATTAATATAATTCCACTGATCCCCCCCTTTTATAAAAATCGCCCGTGCAGTGATTAGCTCGTCAAAAGTTGACTGCTGATCTGCTAAGGTTCTCGAATTTATACGCATATTCACGGCAGATGATGCACCAAAGGATTTAAAATAATTGGGTATCCAGTTACTCTCCTCGTTTGCGGAAAGAACGATTATTTTTCCGCTGTCGGATTTCTCTACAATCCATCGGTACGGATCATCGCTCCAGCTGTTGTAATTTTCACTTTCGCCTCCGATTGCACAGATATATCCCTGTGCTAAACCGACTCCGTTAGCAAAAAAGCAGCATGCGATTAATATTTCAAGCAAATACTTCATAAATCCGATTCAAAACAGTTTCCGAAAAAGTAAAAAATGCATATATATCAACGAATGCAAAGATACTGAATTTTTATGAAACACATTGCAAAAATAAATCTTAA
>JAAYVN010000070.1 GCA_012517155.1 Ignavibacteriales bacterium
CCCATCCCGAAAGCTTTCGGTAGGGATTGGGGGTGTGTTTTCCCCCTCCTCCGAAGGGTCGGATTTCTAAAGGGAGGGACGGGGAGGGTTAAGAACAACTAATGACTACTCCTCCGACGCGGTGGATTTCTGCCCCTACAGTCATTCGCCGTGCAATATTATTTTTTTACCGGTACTGTTTCGGCGAGTGTTTGCAGGGGCGAATTATCTGACGGATCTACATCTGAAATTGCTATCATTAGCCCATAGCTTCAGCTATGGGATTCGAAACCCCACAATATTTTTTACGGTTTCAACCGTTTATTGAATTATTTTTTAATTTTTATCAAATAACCATCAAATAAGATTTTATGCCCAAAATGGGAGATAACTTGCATATTTTCTTGATTTGCTTTCAGGGTAGTATTCTAGTGTACAAATACTTTATAATTAATACCGATTTCCCTTGTTTTTTGTTGGGGAAATATATATTTTTGTACCATCTCAATAACCAAGTGTTAGAGGAGTTACGAAGTCGTCAGGTTTTGCCTGGCGATTTCTGCGTTTTAAACCACGCCTCATACTCTTTTTTTCTTTTCCTTTTTTCATGGGGATATTCAAGAACAAAAGCTGTCCAAAGAAGTTTGTATTTTTCCCTTATATCAAGAATCACTATATAATCCGCTCATTACTCATCTCTGCATTACACGCTCATAAATTCTTTCAGAAGCACATAGCAAAAGCTAGTCTGTTTATTTTTTGTCTAAATTACCAAATAGTACCTTTAGTTTGTTTAGCTCTTATCGGTTTGCCCTTCTTTTTTGTAGCGACTAATTTATCTTTAAAATATTCCTTAAAATTTAGAGTAGGAATCAGGATACCGCCAACAGGGGTATTCTCGGTAAAATCTTTAATCAACGGGCGGGCAGTTGTATACAAAAGCGGGATCGCATTATACAATAACATCGAATCTGTTTGCTCTTTTGATAATTCATCAGAGAATTCAAATATTCCGGTCAGTATAATTGCTAAATTATAAGGTCTTTTGTCCTTTGGAATGTCTTTGTTAAATTCAATAAATAAACTCACCAAAAACTCCTTCCCGGCTGGACTTTTCCGGATGTTATGATCTAATGAAAATATTGGATGATTACTGGCAAGTCCATTTTTTGCATAGAGTATCTTTGGAGTAATATCGAAATTAAAAGACTCAATGAAATATTTCTTAACCTGCAATGCCGAAAGTAGCTGCTTCAATTGTTTCATCGTTTATTAACGAGTTGTTTGGTAAATAATCTATTAAGTTAGCTATCCGCTTTTTCTGAATATCTTTCTCTTTATAATTTAACGAGAATTCCACATCCAGAGCCTTTGCAATCTGTAGAAGCGTTTTCACCGTTACATTTTGATTGCCCTGAAGTATTCTGGTAATATATGCTTTTGAACAACCTAGTTTGTCGGCTAAATTCTTTCTCGTCATTTTCTTTTCAATCATGAGTTTTATTATCTGCTCGTTTATATCAATAAGAACACCCTCAAGCTGAAAATCAATATCATTCTCATATTCATTAATTACCGAATTGAACCATCGCGCTGTTTCATTCATAATCGCTCCATTTCCATTACTTCTTTAACATCATTAAACATTTCGCAGGCTTTCTTTTTCTCATTTTCCGGAGTTTTTTTTCCTGCTTCTTGAAACAGTTTAAAAGCACTAAAGTCCTTCTGCTTTGTTTCGAACATAGTCCGCATAACACTCTGTTGTGTCCGGACTTAAATTCATATATATCGTCTTTTATTTTTCTGATTACTAATTTATTTACTATTCCGTGATCTGCATATTTCTTTATTTGCATCAACAACTTCTTTTTCTCAGCCTCCTGCAGCTGCTCAAAAAACTCACGGAATTCACTTTTATCTCTGCCCCTTTTTTTTACCTCCAGAATAGTGGCAGTCTCGCCCCTGTATAATTCTTCAATTTGATAATCCAAAGTTAACATATAAGTAAACTCAAGTCAATACCATTCGGTATTTATTTTTAGCTGTGTTGATTTTATCACCTCATCTCTCTATTCAGTTTTCGACTCCTCTGCTTCCGAACCGGCTTCAGGTTCGCTTTCCTCCACATGCTTCTCTGAATTTGCCGATTTTATCTTGGCACGGGTTATTTTAACATAAGTTTTTGCAATTCTTTTCTTTGCTTCTTCTGCTTTTTCCCCTTCAACAACTTCACGTTTGAGCACTTCATTCTCAATTACTTCTTTTAGTCCTTCGGAGTCAATTTTGATATCCGGCACAATCTTCCTTGCTTCTTTCCTTACTGTATCAATAATTGGATTAGATTGAATAATCGCCGCAATAAAGAATTTATTCAGCACTTGTTTCTGTTCGTGATACCCCTCAATGGATGATTTCACCCAGCCTTCCTTTGAAATAAAGAACAAATATTCAAGATGCGCCTGTTGTTTTGGATTCAGTGTGGTAAAATCAAATTCCAAAACAAGTTCCTGATCAATTGGCTTAGTAAATGTAATTTTGTAGATGCGCCAGGTGCAGCCGTTTGTCAATATTACCCACTCTATCCCTTGGTTAGCTGCATAATCAACTGCTTGCTTGACAAAACTATCTTTCAGTTCAAGATTTATCGCTTTCACTTCTATCAGGAACTGTAATTTTCCATCAATTTTTGTTGCGAGATCACAATATGTGCCCCGTATACTAAACTCACTGGTTATTTCAGAGTATTTATCATAACCAAAAACTTCTGCAAGCATGTCAGTTATTATAATTACGGTGTCACTTTCGTTCACATCACGTGTTTTCGCGCTTTGAATAATAGGTTGAAACCTCTTGATTGTGTTTACATATCTCTCAGCAACTTTTTTTGGTATTACTATCATCTTGTCTCCTTGAATTTAATTATAATATAAATTTATTGCTCGATTTAAACTAAAAAAGGACGTAACTTTTGGTACGTCCTTCTCAAAATCTTTATATATCTCCGCTTCCCTATTCACATAATCTGTTCATTTATCATCTTTACATCACACGCTCACAAAATCATTCAGAAGCACATAGCAAAGCTGCATTATTTAGTAATATTTAATTTTTCTGTTTTTCTCGGTTTGTGAACAAAAGTTATTTCGATACAAAATTAAGGATTAATATTATTATACGCAAGGAAAAAAGGTTGATTTGTTGAGTTGGCTGCTCCGTCATTAGCTAATCATTTATTGTGAAAAAACAGATGATGAGCTTTTCCTCTGCCTTACTCTGCGTGGAACTCTGCGTACTCTGCGTTTAAGCGCTACCAATCGCCGAAAGAAAAAAGTTTAGAGGGAACGGTGAATAGATGAATGAGTGAATATTAAACAACTCAACTTTTTATCACTTGTTTTTGAGGTTCATGATGCGGTTATACGAGTTGTATAACCGGGCTTTTTCTATTTTTCCCTGGGCTATTAGGTTCTTGATTATACCGGTTACTTTTGGGACTATCTCCGGATCGTATGCGGAGTTGTTGGAGAATAGTATTATGTCCACCCCCGCTTCGAGGGTTCTTTCTACCGCCTGTTCCAGTCCATAGTGATCGGTGATGGCTTTCATCTGCATGTCGTCGGTTATTACTACCCCGTCATATCCAAGATCCTTCCTGAGCATCCCGTCTATTATGTTCTTCGAGAGGGTTGCGGGATAAGTGCTGTCCAGATTCGCATTGAATATGTGTGCGGTCATTATCATTTCCACAATCCCCTTTTTCAGCAGTTCCCTGTATGGAATCAGTTCCGCATTGCTCCACGTGTTGGTTACATCCGTGAAACCCAGGTGTGAATCGGTTTGGGAGCTCCCGTGTCCCGGGAAATGTTTCAGGCATGTGAACACTTTGCTGTTCCTGTGCGCTTGCATATACTTTTCCGCATGACTTACCACTAGGTTCGGATCGGCTGAGAAGCTCCTTTCTATCCCCCCGATTACGGGATTATTGGGATTTACATTCACGTCCACTACCGGGGCAAAGTTGAGGTTTATGTTCACACCCGCTATTGTCTGCGCCATGTTATAGGTATATCCGTAGGTGGAGTCGGGGTTGTTCAGGTTTCCCAGATATTGGGCGGATACGGTAGGTGGAAATCCGTATGCGGTTTTCAGTCTGTTTACGCGTCCCCCCTCCTGATCAATTGCTATCAGTAATTTTCCCGCTGCGATTGAGTTCAGCTGCGCCACAAGGTTCCTGAGCTGCTCGGGGGACTGTATGTTCCTTTGGCTTGTTCCGAGGGTTACATCCCGGTCATACAACACCACACCGCCGATTTTGTATTGCGTGAGGTCCCGGTAGATGAAGTTGTCCTGCTGGATATCAAATCCCCGGAATCCAACCATCAGCATCTGTCCGATTACCTCATCAATGTCGGGTGCGGGAACAGGCAGGGGTTCCGTAGTATTATCGCACGACTGAAATGTGAATATGCTTAATAGTAATAAAATTATTATCCGCCCGGTTTTCATTAATTTTTCTTTCAACTATTCAGCTCCTGTTTTTTGTGTAATAGTTTGGGAATTTCAGCAGTACAGCCTCCCCTATCATTTTTCCCACTGCCTCAATTCCGAATAACGCCGTGTTTATTACCAGATGATATTCGAGCGGATTCCCGGCATCCCGGTGAAAGTGCTCTTTTATATATTTCTCCCTCTTGACGTCTTCCGTCTTTATAAATTCCTCCGCTTCCTTCCGGGTATTTTCGTAGAATTCCTGCACGTTCTTTATGCGGAAGTCAACGGGGGCAACCAGTCTGACGTGAAAAGCATTCGGGAGGTGCCTGGTGATCATGTTCGCCCCCCTGCCGATAATGACCACGTTGCCGATTGTACCCAGCTCCAGAATGGTCTCTGCAGTCTGGTGGATCAGTTTGAGGATTGGCGGATGAATGCCGAAGAGTTCGTTCATCATGTCGGTAAGAAGACGCGTACGCCCTTCATCCATGAACTTCTTCAGTTGCGCGGGGAGGTTATGGTCCTCCAGCACTTTTGCAATCAGGTTTTTATCGAACACTCCCCACTCAAGCAAGGGATCCTTTTGCACCGGTGTTAGATACTTTACAATCTCCCCCGCAATTAAACCCGAGCCTGCGCCTGCCATCCTGGAGATGGTTATGCATGGTCCCGTGTTGTATTTTACCGCCTCCCCCGCCTTGCCGGTCTTAGTCTCTATATACCGCTTTGCCTTTTCATAGGAACCGAGGATCTTCATAAGCCCTCCTTAAATAATTGTTAATTATTCAACACCGTTTTCCATGAATTCAACAAAACCTTTCTTCATGTTCATTTTAACCTCCGTGCCGAAGGGGAATGTGATGTTCTCTTTAACATGCCCGTGGGGGAAGTTTTTAATTACGGGTATCTTAAGCACTTTGAGATAGTCGTGCATTGCCTCGGCAAGATTCAGTGTACGCTTTTCGGGATCTTTTTCTTCACAGTCGGTGAACTGTCCAAGTATTAATCCCTTAACCTCTTTGAATACCCCGCAGTTGAAAAGTTCCGTGAAGTAGCGGTCAATCCTGTAGGGGGATTCATCAACATCTTCCAGCAGTAAAATGTTGTTCTTCATTTTCGGGAAATACTTGCTTCCGAGCAATACCGCAAAATGGGTCAGATTTCCGCCGACTATTCTCCCTTCAGCATTCTTGGTGCCGTGAAATTCCATTTTATAGTCGTCATTAGGGAGTTTGACTTTCCCTATTTTCTTGTTAGACGTCAGTACTCTCCAGAAATATTCCTCGGTATAAGGATTCACCGGCGTATCCCAGAAATCAACTGCCACCATTGGACCGGCGAAGGTTACGAGTTTTGCCCTTGAGAGTATCGCAGTCTGGAGGGTGGTTATGTCGCTGTAACCAACGAGGATTTTAGGATTTTCCCGGATGAGTTTATAATCCAGGAATCTTACTATCCTTGGCGTGCCGTATCCTCCTCTTAAGCATATAATCGCCCTTACTTCCTTTTTGCCGAACATGTAGTGCAGATCCCCGACCCGTTCCTCATCTGTGCCGGCTAGATAACCGTAATATTTTCCGACGTTCTTTCCCACCTCCACCCTGTAGCCCATTGATTCAAAATACTTAACCCCCTTCTCTACGCGGGTTAAATCGTTGGGTGATGATGCCGGGGAGATGAATCCAATCAAATCGCCTTTTTTAAGTCGTTTCGCTTTTATCAATTCCATTTTGTTTTCCTTGTATTATTTATCAATATATTTTTCTTTTATTAATGTTTCCAGAGAGCGGTAGAGTATGATCCGTACCGAGGTGGAATTATAAAATCCCTCGCTTTCAATCCTCACCCCGTTTATCTCCTTCGTAACTTCCACCTGCGCTATGATTTTATCGTTGTCAATCAGTTTATTATCAATTTTGGACTTCATTTTTCTGATTTCATTCAGACCGTGATACACTCCCTTTTTGGCATTGTTTGTTGCAAAGGTTATCTCATCCTCCATGGTTTCCGTGAAGGGGACGAAAAAGAAATATGCGGAAATGAATAAAATTAAAAGTTTCATACAGTACCTTTAATCTTTTTTTGATATAAATTACTTTTTGTATTATGCAATTTAGAAAATTAATAAGATAAATCAAACATCATTCCGATAAAATAAAAAAGCCCCGGGGCTTTGTTTTGCTCCGGGGCTTCTGCTTGTGCATCCTGGGGGACTCGAACCCCCGACCAATAGATTAAGAGTCTACTGCTCTACCAACTGAGCTAAGGATGCACTGCAAAATTACGAAATTTTCAACGATTATTAAAATACTTTTTCACGCGGATATTAAAAAACCCCGGTGTTTTTACCGGGGTTTTAATTTTTTTTTTCTGCCCTATTATTTACTTGATAAGCATCATTTTCTTCATCGAGGAGTTAACGCCTGATTTTAGTTCATAGAGGTAAACTCCTGATACAAGTTTCGCGGCGTTGAAGTCAATTGAATATGCTGTGCCTGCTTCTGCTATCTGACTGAATAATGTCGCAACTTCCTGCCCTAAAGCGTTGTATACTTTTAGGGAGGTCTGTCCCGTTACCGGTACTGTGAACTTTATAACGGTTGACGGATTGAATGGATTGGGGTAGTTCTGCGAAAGCATGAAGGTGTTTGGATTGAAGTCCACATCTGCTTCGATCACACTGCTGTACTCGCATGTTCCGTCATAATCCATCTGTCGGAGTCTGTAGAAGTACATTCCGTTTGCTACATTCTCTTCGGTGAAATTATATGTGGTGTATTCGGATGTTGTTCCCTTTCCGGTAACAAATCCGACTTGTGTGAAGGTTGCTCCGTCGCTGCTTTTTTCTACATAGAATCCGTGATTGTTTTTCTCGGATGCGGTTCCCCATTCAAGCTTTACTGTGTTTCCGGTGGTTGTTGCGGTGAATGTTACCAGTTCTACCGGCACTGGATAAAATCCTGTGTGGTATGGTCCGCCTGCCTGTGTTAAAAAGTTCGCGTTGAATCCTATGTTTCCGCTGGTTACATTGCCCGGAACGGTTACGTCACTGAAGTATGCAGTGGCTGATACTACTGCTGCGAATAATTGTATATTGTTTACTGATGTAGGGTTTCCTATTTCCGAAAGTGGTATTCTGATCTCAAATCCTCTCCTGGAACCGTAAGCACTGTCAAATGCAAAAGTTATTGAGTTGGCAGTGAATATACCACCGGTTGCAGGTCCCGAGGTAGCTGAACCCCCCTGGTATGTTGAGCCAAGATAAGCTCCGGTCTTGTTCCCGGTTGAATATTTTACTGCATCAAAAAATACTAATGAATCGGTTCCCCCCATGTTCATTGCAAATCCGAAATGGGTTTCGAAATCGTTCTTGAAATTCGGATTGGTTGCATCTCCGAACAAATGTCCGCCGTTTGTTACTCCCCCAAGTGAATTGCCTGCGGTAACTCCGGTTCCGTTTAGATTCGATACATTCAGATAAACTACAATACCATCATTATTAGCCTTGTTGAGCTTGGCTTCGCCGGCAATGTAAAGATTGTTCTGGTCAACATTATAATATAGCTTCTGAATATCAATGTTCGGTCCGAATCCTGCATTGTTGTTTTGCTTGGTGCCGGTAGGGATGTAATTCTCGTGCAGCCTTCCGTTGATGTAATATGGTCTGGTGATTTTGTAAGCACCGATACCGTTGTTCGTCCCCAGTACAAACATTGTTACGCTTCCGTCACTGTTGTACTTGAATGAAATGTCCCCCGTTCCGTTTAAGTTCGCTGCTGTTCCGATATTCGGTGAAATGGCAAAATTCCTGTAATACTCCGGCGCCTTTCCGTCCATGTCAACTATCCGTGCATTTGCCTGCGCTACATACTGGAATGTGCTTATGAAATGCCTGTCCGAATTGGGAAATTTGAATAGCTTGGTTGCGGTTGTTCCTGTGGAGATTATTCCACCGGAAACTTGTCCGATTAGTGTTCCGTCCCATTTCCAGACAGTAAGGTTCTTTCCTGCCCCATTGAGGGTTATCAGTGAATCCTCAGGAATGGGATATACTGATGCTGC
>JAAYVN010000071.1 GCA_012517155.1 Ignavibacteriales bacterium
GGCTGATTCTGATTTCTGTTCTGTGGCGGAGGAGTGTACCTCTGCTCGCGCTGCTCGTTGCCTCGCTCAATCTTCGGCTTGTTAGTTTCGCGCTTATTCGTATTATTGTTCTCACGCCTTATATTCGGTTTTGTTTCGCGTTTTGGGGTATTATTGTTAATTCTCGGCTGACTATCCCGGTTATTGCGTGTATTATTCCGGTTTCTAACTTCCATTTCTTTTCTGGTTGTATTAGTACGCGGATTTACCGTTTCCCTGTCCCTCTGGGTTGTAGTTTCGCGGTTGCGTAAAGTCTCCCGTCCGCTTGTATTCAGTTTTTCCCTTGTCAAAGTCTCTCTTGTCTGATTCCGCGAGGTATTCAGGGTTTCTCTGGTTTTTTCCCTCTCCCGGGTAATCGAATTCCTTAAGATATCGCGGTTCGATACATCCCGGGTAGTGAATGAATTTCTACCGCCTCCCGAGTTATTGCGTAATCTTGTCAGCTCATTGCTTCGGGTTTTATAATGCGTATTTCCCTGGTAATACCCGCCGCCATAATAGTCGTTAGCCCAGTAGGAATAATGCCAGTGCGGGTAGTAGTAGTATGGCGGATACCAGTAATAATAACTTACAAAAGGTGAGAAGCACCAGCTCCAGTTCCACCACGGGTCACAGAATGGATCATAATAACTCCACGAATACGAAATGTAATTTGATGGATAGTGATGCCAGAAGTATCTTCGGTAACTTGGGTAACTTCCGTCAATATAATAATTGTTGATCACCGTCCCGTCTTCGTAATACTCGTCTTGGTAAGTCGTGTCATCGTATTCGGCATACGATTCATCGCCATAACGGTTCTCATCTTGCTCATAATAAGCTTCGTTATTCTCCGTTGTGCCGGTATCTCTGACCGCAAGCTGCGTATAACAACCGGAAAGAAAAATTACCGGAAGGGCAAAAATCGCTAATATGTATAATCTTGTTTTCATTTCTATTACCTCGTAAACATTACTAACCAAATATATGCAAAATCCGGGCCGTAAAAAAGTGCATTTCCCGGTCTGATTTCAACAAATATATAGTTCAGAGTGTCCATTATCAAATCCAATCGTGTACTAAATAATAGACGGTAGAGTTTCTTAAAAAATCCCGTCTTATCAACCCCGCCCATTACTCTTGCCCGGAAACATAGATTGGCTGTCTTCATGCCATAACAAACGATTCGATGTTACAATTCAAAAAGCACAAGACACTGATTAACAGTGTTAACTATATGTATCTGTGTCCGGTAACTTGCCTCCTCCTTCGATTCCCCCTCGATCCGAAGTAAGCGGAGACTTTCTGAACGGTATTAAATCCACCCGCTTAAAAAAGCGCTTTATCTGAGTTTGAGAAAGCAATAATTAACATCGCTAACCACGTCAGGCAAAATGAATTAACGCTGTTCAAATTTATTTCCCGGGGTACCGAGGAGAAGAAATGATTATTTCTCTAAAAAATATTTGGTTTATAATCCAAACTTACCCAATATGTCGCCGGTCACATGCAGGGGCTTATTTATTACAGCAAGGAACTATTTCCTAAAACTATCGGTTTTTATAACCATGTGTGTTGGACTATTTGTTTTAAATCACATTTTTTTATACTAAAACGTAAAAATTTAAAATAATTTGTTTTTTTATTTACAATTTGTTTAATTTTCACGTGTAATTTTTCATTTACTTTATGAGGATAATATGAGAAACTTTTTTGTGTTTGTTTTTGGTGTGTTCTTTTTCATTCTTGCTGCCAACGTAACCCTCCACGCGCAGGCTGAACCGGTATTGTATCTTTGTGTAGAATACGGCGATGACGGCGAGGAAAGCATCAGCGATGTATTTACAACCGGTTATCTTACCGTTGTTGTTAAATCAGATACCAAACTTGGTCTGGAGGACGTTCATATTCAGTTTGATAAGTACAACTTCAAGAAGGACAAATGGGAATTCTACAAGAAATTCGACTATACGATCCAGCCTTCCCATAAATATGTTTACTTCAGCCGCAACGATGATTCGGATATGAGCTTTGACGAAACAGGATTTTTCAGGGTTTACTTACTCGACGATGACGATAAAGTTGTTGCCAGCACTATCGTTAAAATCATCGAGAAATAGTTGCTGATTCGCTGAAAATTCTTTAACTTGCAATAGTTTTAATAAAGAAATTTTAACTCCCCCTCGTTCGTATGAATGAGGGGGTGGATTTTTTTTTTGTAATTATTTGAAGGAAACTATATGCAAGTTGCATCTTTATCCCTTTTCTCCAAAGAAAATGTAAAAAGCTACATTTTCGACCTCCTGGCGCTTGGCGTAATCTATTTCCTCCCGGCCTTCTCTCATCTATTCAGTTTTCCCCTTTACCTACTGGAGCCAATGCGGATCATGGTTGTTCTTTCCGTGATATTCACCGACCGGAAAAACGCATATCTGATTGCTATCACACTTCCCGTTTTCTCGTTTCTTGTTTCAGCACACCCCTCCATCCTGAAATCCCTGCTGATCACAATTGAACTTGTGGCAAATGTGTGGCTCTTCTTTTCACTGAAAGGGGTGATTGAAAACTCTTTTGTAAGAATGATCGCGGCAATAAGCGGAAGTAAAGTCCTTTATTATGCGCTTAAAATTTTTGTGCTTTATTCCGGATTTATGGCGGGGGATGTTATCGCAACCCCAATTTACATGCAATTAATTGTTACCGCCCTGCTTGGCGGGATTATTTATTTCTTTTCTTTGAGAGGTAAAAATGTTTAGAAAAATTGAAGATTTCAAAAAAGCCTGGGCTTATGAAACCGGGGCAACCCTAAAAATGCTTGCCAGCCTTACCGATGAATCCCTCAGGGTGAAAGTGTATGATGAAGGACGCGACCTTGGATTTATTGCCTGGCATATTACAGTCAGCACACCTGAAATGGCAAATAAAACGGGGCTGAACGTTCCCGGACCAAAGGAAGATTCCGACAGACCGGATACTGCTATAGCTATTCACGATGAATTCAAAAACTCCGCCGAGGCTCTGCTGAAGGAAGTCTCAGAGAAGTGGAAAGATGAAGACCTGCTTACTAAAGTTGATATGTACGGGGAACAGTGGGAAAACGGGAATACTCTTTACATTCTGATAACACATCTGGCACATCACAGAGGACAAATGACCGTGCTTATGCGTCAGGCAGGACTGAAGTTCCCCGGCGTTTACGGTCCCTCAAAAGAAGAGTGGGTTAATTACGGAGCTCCTGCTGCAAAATAATCATATTTTCAAATAACGGAATTAATTTTATGGACATAAAGAAAACACTTGAAAATTATATAGACGATCTCTCTTCCAACTCCCCGACTCCCGGTGGGGGCAATGTTGCGGCGCTATGCGGGGTTTTAGCCAGCAGTCTTGGTGAAATGGTTTGCAACCTTACAGCCGGAAAGAAAAAGTATATTGCTGTAGAGGGAGAAATTAACGAACTGAAAGAAAAACTGATAAATTATAAAAATGATTTTCTTCACCTCGGTCAGAAAGATAACGAAGCGTTCGATAAAGTAATGGACGCTTTTAAGCTGCCGAAAGAGACTGATTCCGAGAAAGCTCTCAGGACTCAAGCAATTGAAAACGCAACCATCTCAGCGGCGGATGTGCCGGCGCAGGTTATCGGGCTTGTAAAAGAGGTGCTTCCGGTTATTGGAAGGATTGCGGATATCGGGAATCAGAATTCTGTTTCGGATGCGGGCGTTGGTACCACACTGCTTGCTTCAGCCTCCGAGGGGGCTTTCCTGAACGTGATGATCAATTGCTCTTCGCTGTCCAATAAGACTATCGCAGCTGAACTGCTCAAACGCTCAGAAATTATCTACAGCGAAACACAAATCTATGCTAAAGAAATTCTTAACTCCATTAAAGCCAAACTAACCCTGAAATGAAAAAGTATCTATTATTTCTTCTCGTCTCATCCTTTCTCTTTGCACAAACGCCGAACGTCAAACCGGGTATAGATGTCCTGCAGAAAAATAACTTCCGGGAGCTCAAAGGGAAAAAAGTCGGACTTATAACCAATCCAACCGGCGTAAACAGCAAACTTATTTCCACAATTGACATACTTGCCGCCTCGGATGAATTTGAGCTGGTTGCACTCTACGGACCGGAACACGGAGTCAGGGGAGATTATGCTGCGGGGGATTACGTGGAGAATTATATTGACCAGAAAACCAAATTGCCGGTTTACTCACTCTATGGCAAAACGCGAAAGCCCACAAAGGAAATGCTAAAAGGTGTTGATGTGCTGGTTTTTGATATTCAGGATATCGGCTGCCGCTCCTATACATACATCAGCACTATGGGGGTGGCGATGGAAGCCGCAGCGGAAAACGACATAGAATTTGTTGTGCTCGACAGACCGAATCCCCTTGGAGGAAACAAGATTGAGGGAAATCTTGCCGAGGATGGATTTATCTCCTTCATATCGCAATTTAAGATTCCTTACGTGCACGGGCTCACCGTTGGCGAGCTTGCAAAACTCCTTAATGGTGAAGGAATGCTTGGCAAGGGGGCAAAGTGCAAACTTGCAGTTGTGCCAATGGAAGGATGGAAAAGGGGAATGTCATTTGAAAAAACCGGGCTGGAGTGGATACCAACTTCTCCTCATGTCCCTTATAAGGAAACACCGGCTTACTATGTGGCAACCGGTGTCCTTGGTGAACTTGGGGTGATTTCCGAAGGGGTTGGATACACCATACCATTCCAGGTATATGCCGCTGAATGGATTGATGCCCCGCTGATGGCAGAAAAAATGAATGAGCTAAAACTCGATGGCATCATATTCAGACCAATTGTTTTCAAACCGTTTTACGGAAAGAATACCGGGAAGCAGTTGAGCGGAGTGCAACTGCATATTACCGACTTTGAAAAGGTAAACCTGATGGAACTCCAGTTCAGATTCCTTGAAGTCCATCATAAACTTTATCCGGATAAAAACCCGTTTGAACTTTGCGACAAATCAAGGATCGGCATGTTTGACAAAGCAAGCGGAACATCTAAAATCAGAGAACTTCTGTCGAAGTCCTTTAATTTTAGCGATGTCAAAGACTATCTTGAAAAGGACACGGAGAATTTCAGAAATGTATCAAAGAAGTATTATCTCTACGGCAATTAAGCGTTTGTTTCTGACGCTTGTACTTTTTCTGATGCTTACGGGGAATGGGCTTCCCCAGTTTGTATTCACACCGCTGGTAAACGAGTCGGGTTATACAGGGAAGTGGGATCTTCGTGAAGACGTTCCCAATTATCTGGCTGCATATCTTCGCGATGTTCGGGGAATGAGCATTATTTCCGCCTCAACTTTTTTATCCTATCTTCCGGAAAAGGACCGGGATCCTGCAGCCTTTTCAGATGTGGAGTATATACACAAAATGCAGCTGGACACTTCTTTCAAGTATATAGTTTTGGGAAAGATAAGTGAATTCAGCATACAGAAATTCAACGCCGGAGAATCCGGACTTGGCGGATATGAACGGTATGCGGTAAGCATAGAAATTGATATAAATGTTTTCCCGCTTTCCGGATATGGCTCATCATTCTCAGACGAAGTAAAAGCAGAAATGTCCCGCAACTCACTGGGGCTAACACTGTTCGGAAAACCAACAGCCGACCGCGAACAGTACTTCGGATTAAATCTGATAAAATTCGGAAGCGAAGAATTCTCAAAAACCCTTCCGGGGGAAACCATGGTGCTCCTGGCGGAAAATTTTGTGGATGTGCTTAAAGCAAACAAAACCGACCTGACCCCATCCGAAAAGCTGATGACTAAAAAAGAAAAGACCGCTGCGGACACATCGCTGAACGATATTACCATCTCCACCGAGATAATCAAGGGGACACTCTTGTTGTATGATGAAACCACCGGGGAAACCTTTATTAATCTTGGTGCCGCACATAACCTTAAAGTCGGGGAAGAATTCGGAATATATGCTCAGGCGGATACTCTATTTGACCCCGGCACAGGTGAACTGCTCGGGGTTAGTGAAAAGAAAGTAGCAGTGCTTGAAGTGGTTGAAATCCGGGGGGATAAACTTTCGCTGTGTGTGGTTAAGGATAACAGAAAAAACGTCACGAAAGGAATGACGGTAAAAAAGATATTCCTAAAGAAGTAAACCACTCATTCTCCCCTACATGTATCTGAATCCCTGAAAATAACCGCCCATCAAAATTACTATTATAAATAAAATCCCACAGTTTAATTTTGCATAAGTGGTTAAAGCAAAAAACGTAATTTCATATTTATTTAGGAGATAAAAGATGAGAGCTGCAACAGCAAAGAAAAAAGTGTTCGGCATATTCCTATTAATTTCTGCATTTGCCTTACTTCTGACCCCGACAGTTATGGGAGATGAACTACCCCTGCTTCATGAGAAAACATTTAAAGTAAGTCCGGGTGCGAAACTCGACCTCGGGACCTCATCAGGAGATGTAATAGTAAAAGGGTGGGACAAGAACGAAGCGCATATTGTTATCAGGTGCAACGATAATGCAAAAGAAAAAATGAGATTCAAAATGGAAGTTGAAAATGGAAATGTTATTGTCCGTGGTGAAAGACTTGATGGAAACGGATGGTTTTCATTTTCGAATCTCAAGGTGAAATACGAAATAAATGTCCCGCAGAATTTTAACGCTTTTGTCAGGACCAGCGGCGGGGATATTATTCTCCGGGACCTGGTTGGAGAGATTGAACTTAAGACCTCGGGGGGAGATGTTGAAGTTGACTCATTCAGGGGAAAAGGGGAATTAAAAACTTCGGGGGGAGATATTCAGGCAGTCAACTTTACCGGGGACATTAATGCAGGAACATCCGGCGGGGATATTATGCTTAAAATAAAAGATGCTAAAATCAATGCGGCAACTTCAGGCGGGGACGTTAAAGTATTTTACATCGGAGAGAACAAAGGGATTAACCTTTCGACCTCAGGGGGAGACATTGACCTGTTTGTGCCATCGGGTATAAAAGCCGATTTAGACCTCAGGACTTCGGGGGGGGATTTAAACTGCGGGCTTGAAACTTCGGGGGTGATCAGTTCATCGAGGAACAAACTTGAGGCAAAGATAAACGGTGGCGGGAAAGAGATACGCTGTTCAACCTCAGGCGGGGATGTTTCAGTAAAGAAGAATTAGAAAAGTGAAAAAGAGATCTGTGGCCGGGGGACCGACCACAGATCGATAAAATATTATTTTACCAACAACATTTTGTTGTTAAGGGTTTTACTTCCTGAAGAAAGTTGATAGATATAAACCCCGCTTGTCAAATCCTTTGCGTCGAAATTGACAGTATGCATTCCGAGTTCCTGTTCACCGTTAACCAGCGTAGCCACTTCTTTGCCGAGCAAATCAAACACCTTAAGAGTTACATATCCGCTTTCCGGGATCTGGTATTTAATCACGGTAGAAGGGTTGAAAGGATTGGGGAAATTCTGACCGAGATAAAAATCGTTAGGGTTAAGGGCAATTTCATTCACGTCAGATGGGAGAGTCTGGTTTTCGAGTAACCAAAGATAACCATCGCCGGACCAAACCGGGAAGTCGGTTCCGTAATTAACAAAGATATATTCTTTTTTGCCATCGCCATCCATATCGCCGCAGGGGGTTCCGTAGAAGAGGCGCGGGGAGATAGTTGGAGTTGCGGTTGGTGAAAAACCGGAATAAGTCCAGATATCCCAGATAACGTTAACGTCCCAGCTGGTAGCAAGCGTAGGATCACCGGAGCCCTTATATTCAACGTCGAATATTTGTCCATTTGTTTCGCCAGCTATCATGAGGCTGAGTTTACCGTCATGGTCCATATCATCAATCCAGAGAGTGCGGAGTTTGCCACCGCTTGTAACAGGAATATTCATCAGAACCTTAACATCAGCGGGTTCTATATTTTTCACATCTGAAATATTTGAAATAACGAAAACCGTGTTATCGGGTTCAGTTGCGGCAATATACATTTCAGGAATGCCGTCATTATTTACGTCTGCGGTTCTGACCGCATCAAGAGCGCCGTAATCTGTAGTGTACAAAGTTAACAGACTATCAGACAACTCATAAGTATCAGGGGCGGTAGCTTCAATTATATACAAGGAAAACATATTCCATACGAAGGCGTAGATTTCTCTTTTGCCGTCGCCGTCGAGATCGCCGGTGGTCACATTATACAAGCCGCCACCGGAAAGTCCCTGCAAATTATACTCAATATCAATAGTGCCGAAGCCGGAAACCTCGCCGGCAACCGAGAGAACCAAAACCTCCCTGCCACGTCCACCCTGTCTGATTCCAACGATGATTTCATTATGTCCATCGGAATCAACATCTTCTATAGTCATGCTGTAAGGTCTGAAATCTATAGCAGATGTAAGGGCAAAGTCATAAGACATGTGAGGTTCGGAGATGCCCTGTACATAATTTCCGTATTTATTTTCGCCCTGAACGCCATTCCACTCAAAAACCCAGAGTCTCGGGGGAAGGGGGATGATATCGGAGTAACTGGGATATGCAACAACTATTTCGGGTTTGTTGTTATTATCAAGGTCGCCAACGGCTATTCCGATGTAAGTGGCGCCTGCAACAGGCATTTTATAGAACCAAACGAGTTCATAGGTGTCATTACCAGTAGCCTCATACATAAAAACATAATTACTATCTTTATCTGTATAAGATGAAATGAATTCGCCTTTGCCATCGTTATCAGTATCGAAACCGGATTTGGTGGTGGCCACTTCGGAAACTTCCTGCGGAGGTTGAAAGGGCATTTGATGAAGACTCCAGACAAGATTATAATTTGACTGGGCAAAAAGAAAAGAGGAGAGGGCAAAAAGAGCCATAAGTATCAGATGTTTTTTCATTGGGATTCCTTAAATTTGTCTCACATATCACATTAATTAACAGCCCGAAACTATAAAAATTTACAAAGGCTATCTAAATATAAAAAATGATACTTCAATGAAAAAGAAATTTAATAAATTTTTTTGCCCTTCCGTAAGACAATTCAGACATCAAGAAAGAGTTCGCCAACGGGTTTGCGCACTTTCGGTTTGAACTGCAGGGTATCTTCCGGGGAGCGGTAACCTATAGCGGCAATACAAACGGGGAGCAGATCCCGTTCATCCTTAAGCAGGATTTCCTTATATCTGGCGGCATCAAAACCCTCCATGGGGCAAACGTCAATTCCCATGGATGCTGCAGTGGTCATCAAGTTGCCGAGGGCGATATATGGCTGACGGGATAACCAGATCTTTTTTGATTCAGGGGTTCTGTTATTCATATCTTTTTTAAGCGCATTGGAGAAATTTTGCAATTCATCCAGGCTTTGATTTCTTTCGCTGGCATTCAGGGAGATGAAATCATCCACATCCTTATCGGTAAAGTCGGTATATGCACAGAAGACGAAAATATTGGAAGCGTCGGTTATCTGGGACTGATTATATGATGCCTCTCTTAATTTTTCGCGGATCTCAGGATTTTCAACATTGACCACTTTGTATGCCTGAAAGCCGTAAGAAGAGGGGGTTAACCGGACTGCTTCCTTAAGTGTGTTCAAATCCACGGTGCTGACTTTTTTGGTCTTGTCAAATTTCTTGGTTGCGTAGCGCCATTTTAATTTATCTAACATTATTTCACTCCATATTCATTAATTTCTTACATTGGAACTTCCATAAGCAAAACTTTTGCTTCGGATATGGCTTTGACGGTTATCTGATTAGTATCGGTTATGCCAATGCCGTCGCGTCTTTCAAGTACCTGGGTGTTCACATCAAGTTCACCTTCGAGAACGAACAGGTAAATACCGTTTCCTTGCTGCTTGAGCGCATAAGTGTCAGAACTTCCGGGGGTGAATTTTCCGAGATGGAACCAGGCTTTCTGATAGATCCAAACCCCCTGATCATCTTTATTCGGGGAGAGAATCTGATAGAAGGAGTTTTCCTTTTCAACGTCCTTTAATGAGATCTGGTCATAGCGGGGGATTACGTTTTTCCTGTCGGGATAGAGCCAAATCTGAAGGAACTTAACCGGATGCTCATCGCTATTGTTGAATTCGCTATGGAAGATACCGGTTCCGGCGCTCATTACCTGCACTTCGCCCTCGCGGATGATAGTTTCGTTTCCCATGCTGTCCTTGTGTTTAAGTTCGCCTTCGAGGGGGATGGATATAATTTCCATATTATCGTGAGGATGCTTACCGAAGCCCTCGCCCGGGTTTACTTTATCATCGTTCAATACTCTGAGCAAGCCGAAACGATGTCTTTCCGGGTTGTGATAGCCGGCGAAGCTGAAGGTGTGATAGCTTTCCAGCCAGCCGTGGTTTGCGTAGCCCCTTGAATCTGCTTTGTGAATTACTGTTTTCATAAATCTCCTATTGGTTATGTTATTAGAAATTTGTGTTACAAAATTACGAAAAGCGGGAGGGGGATGGAATATTAAAAGGCGGAGGAAAGATATGAAAATCCGATATCAGCGGGAGGAGCGGAAGGCTGAGGGGGAAATGCCGGTTTCTTTTTTGAAATACAGGCTGAAATTTGCGGGCTCGTTGAAACCGAGTTTATAGGCAATTTCCTTTGCAGAAAAACCGGAGAAATAGAGAAGGCGCTTAGCTTCGGTAATAATGCGGGTTTGAATATACTCCTTTGCAGTGGAACCTATCAGGGTTTTGACAACGCGGTTGAGATAATCGGGAGAGACATTGAGTTCGTGTGCATAGTCTGAGGTGAGATGCCATTGGGTGAATTTGGAGTCGACAAGGAGGGTGAAGTTTCTCAGGATGGAGTGACGGGCTTCGAGGTTTTGCTCATGATCTTTGGGGAGGTTGCAGTTGTTGTTTGCGCCAATAAGAAGGAGGGTAAGAGCTGAAGCAACGGCCTGCTGTTTGAACTTTATTTCGGAGCGGCTTAAGCTTAAGATTTCTTCGGCATACCGACTGAGTCTGTTCAATTCGGGGAGATCAAGGTTCAAGGGGGGAGTTTTGCCGAAGTTGTTAAAGAGGCGGAGTTCTTCAAAAAACATGAGGGGGATCTGGTTTTCGACGAGAAATTCCTTTGAGAAGACAATACAGTAGCCGAAAGATTTTTCCTCCTCAATCATCTGATGGACCTGACCGGGACTGAGGAAATAGATTTGTCCGCCGGAGAGAGTGAACTCATTAAAGTCTATGATATGCCTGCCGCGCCCTTTTTTAACAAGCAGGATTGTGTAAAAATCATGGGTGTGGGGGACGTCGGGAACACCCCGGCTGCGTTCGAAAATATCCTCCATGCGGAAAACGGCGAAGGTTATTTTTTCGGGGGATTTTTCATCAAGTTTATATATTTTCATAAGAATTAAAATTCAATTTCTCAAAGTTAAGCAAAATCCGGAAAATGTATCATTTTTATGTTACTGCTTAGCCGTTTGGTGAAAACGGGGGATATATTTCAGGACGAGGAGAGGATGGCTTTACCACGGGTTTACTACGGGTTTAGGGGGAGGGGAAGAGGGACGGAAGACAGAAGACGGAGGACGGAAAGAGGGAAAAAAGGTTAAAAGGTTAAAAGGTTAAAGATTAAAAGGGAAGAGAGGAAAGGGGTGTCTGAATTAGGATTCGTAGGATAAAATCGTTTGTAACGTTCTTAACGTTTATAACGTTAGTAACGGGGGGATCAGTCGGAGGTCGAAAGGATAAAAGATTAAAAGGTTAAGAGGTAATTCGACACGTCGAAGGAAAAGAGAAAAAAAGGAGGAGATTGGATGAATAATGATTCTGAAATTAATAAGACCCTCCTCAGTTTGTTTTTATCGTTTATAACGTAAAAGTTATCCCAGAGTAGCCGGGGTGCCGGGGAACACTGCGCGATAAACCCCGACAACAATGAAAATTCAAAAAGACTTATTGCAACTCTTTATATATTGTGCGAAGACTGAATTTGATATTATATACTATTTGGCCAAGGTTGGCTTTTTTTCGTGCAATCCGACCATTAAATTTTAGTCTTTCTGTCTAAAGCAGTTCTTTTTTATTTAAAAGAATATTTCTATTTTTGTTTATCAATATATGAAATACGGAGTTGGTTATGAAGGCACGGGTTTTGGGTTTAGTGGCTGGTTTTTGTCTGATTTCTTTTTTGGGGTGTAATAAGGAGGAGGCAATTACTCCGGCACCGGCGGGGGATGAAAAGTTTGTGGTGGTTATTAATGATATTCCATTTCAAACGGAAATGTTCCTGAGGATTCCTTATACTATCCGCTTTTATGAGTTTGAGAAGGAGGGGCTTAAACTTCAAAGAATACATGTGCTTGACGCCAATACGAACACGGAATTGATGAAAATAGAAAAAGAGGAAATCACGCATTTTTATAAAGATCCTCTGCCGCAAAATCCATATATGACACAAGATAAACTTGGCTATTACTATTTTTCAATTCAGCTGCCGATCCCACTTGCACAAACAAAACCAACTAAAATTACTCACAAGTTTGATTTCCGGGATACGGTAAATAATAAAGATGTTACTATGGAGGGGGGGATATTGGTACCCAGGCTTTCAGAGGCACCGTTAGTTATTGCTTCGCCGGTTAAAGGAAATAACTGGATTTTTATAAATCAGTCCACACTTGAGTATCACTTCTTTACTCTCTTTTTCGTATACGGGAAAATATTCAGAGGGGAGAGATTTGCTTTTGATAATCTGAGAATGGACAGTAGTTTTACGAATTATTACAAAGATGATCCGACGGTTAACAGCAATTTTTACAATTACCGGGACACTCTTTATGCTGTTGCAGAGGGGGTGGTGACTGCAATAAAGGACGGTATGGTGGAAAACAACGGAAATCTGCATGATCATCTTCCGACTACAATTGATGAACTGGGGGGAAACTGTCTGACGCTAAAGATAGGGAATAATCTTTATGCATTCTATGCCCACTGCGTTCCGAATTCGTTTTTTGTTACTGTGGGGCAGACGATTAAGGAGGGGGATCCGATTGCGTTATTGGGGAATTCGGGAAACTCGGATGCACCGCATCTGCATTTTGAAATCACAGATGGTCCGGATATTCTTTTTTCGAACGGAGTACCTTTTGTGCTGAAGCAGTATACAAAACTGGGGGATGCGGATACGGGTCCGTCAACTCCGGCAGTATTTCAGAATGCAATGATGGAGCAGATGACGGTTATCGGATTTTAAAAATATTTTTCTGCAATGTTTTTTTAATTTACCGGCAAATAAGTATATTTGTTGTGTGTGGATTCACAAATTCCTCCCCGCTCATATGATGTTTTAATTTTATAAATTATAAACTTATTCAGGAGCTGTGTATGGATCGTGTTGAAATTCAAAACCGTATCAAGAAAGTCATTTCAAAAGTTTTGAACATTAATGAAGAGAGCATTGGGGATAACGCCAATTTTATATTTGATTTGGGAGCTGATTCCCTTCAGAGTGTTGAACTGGTAGCCGCCTTTGAGGAAGAGTTCAATATTGAAATGGAGGAAGATAAAGCCCTCGAGGTTCAAACTGTTGCGGATGCAACAGAATTCATATCCCAGTACCTGAAATAAATCATTTCAATTAAAAATTAACCCGGAGCTGATATGAGCGATGCTTTCTCTGAAAGGATGAAAAACATTGACAGGATATTCTATCCCAAATCAATAGCTGTGCTTGGTGCAAACAATGTAAGAGGAACAGTGCCAAGTGATATACTTACCAATATACTTAAAGCTGATTTCAATGGAGTGGTTTATCCGGTTAATCCGAAAGAACGACATCTTTTTTCAATAAAGACCTACAAATATGTGATAGACATAGAAGACCCTATTGATATTGCGGTGATTGTTTATCCAAGTTCGGTTATGCATCTGGCGCTTGAACAGTGCGGTCAGAAGGGGATAAAGGGGGCAATTATTATTTCCGCCGGATTTAAGGAAGTGGGGGGGAAAGGGATTGAAAGGGAGGAGAAGATAAAGGAAATAGCCCGCAAGTACGGGATTTCTTTTATAGGGCCGAACTGTCTGGGAGTAATCAATACTGATCCGGAGGTTAAGCTTGACGCCTCTTTTGCAAGGAAGACTCCGGATGAGGGGGACATAGCCTTTATATCGCAGAGCGGGGCGCTGTGCACGGCAGTGCTTGATTATGCAAGAGCAAAGCACATTGGTTTTTCGAAATTTGTAAGCATAGGGAACAAGGCTGATATAAGTGAGGTTGATCTTCTTTATTATCTGAAAGATGATCCGAAAACGAAAGTGATATTACTTTACCTGGAGGAAATAAGCGATGGGACCGCTTTACTTCAGGCGGCAAGAACGGTAATACAGGAAACAGGGAAGCCGATACTGGCAATGAAGTCGGGGCGTACACATGCAGGGGCATCTGCCGCGGCAAGTCACACCGGTTCGCTTGCGGGGAATGATGAGATATGTGACGCTGCGTTCAAGCAGGCGGGGATAATCCGCTGTGAGGATGTGGAGGAAATGTTTAACAAGGCTATAGCGTTTACGTATCAGCCCTTGCCGAAGGGAAACAGGGTAGCGATAATAACAAATGCGGGGGGACCCGGAGTGCTTACTACCGATGCGGCAATTCACTGCGGACTTGAGCTTCCGAAGTTTAATCCTGAGACAACGAAAATTCTGAAAAGCGAACTTCCTCCAACGGCAAATATAAGTAATCCCGTTGACGTAATAGGGGATGCGAGAGCAGACAGGTATAACGCGGCGGTTTCGAGCATAATGAAAGATGAAAATGTGGACGGGGTTTTCGTGATATTAACTCCGCAGTCAATGACTGAGATAGAGAGCATAGCAAAAGAGATATGTCATATTGCGAGTCAGCATACGAAACCGATTTATACATCATTCATGGGGGAGGCGGATGTGGCAGTGGGAGTTGACATACTGCTAAGGAACCGGATACCTCATTATATATTGCCGGAATCAATGGCGGATGCTTTTGCCTCGACATACAAATTCACAAAATTTTTAGAAGATGTGCACAAACCGATACCGGAATTTGAAGATGTTGATGTTCAAAAAGCGAGAGGAATTCTGGATGAAGCACTGAAACAGGGAAAGAAATATCTTCCGGAGGAAGAAGCGGTCAAGGTGCTGGAGGCATATAAGTTTCCAGTGTTAAAAAGCGGGCTGGCGGAATCCGCAGAAGAAGCGGGAAAACTTGCGGATGAGCTGGGTTACCCTGCGGTGATGAAAATAATTTCGGAGGATGTGGTTCATAAATTTGACGTTGGAGGGGTGGTGCTGGATATAGGCACAAGGGGGGAAGCAGAAAAGGCTTATAATACTATTCTCGATAATGTGAAGAAAGCAAAGCCCGATGCGAAAATAAAGGGGGTAATGGTGAGAAAAATGATTCCACCGGGGGAAGAGGTAATTTTAGGACTGAAGCGGGATGAATCGTTTGGCACGGTAATAATGTTTGGGCTTGGGGGAATATTTGTAGAAGTGTTTAAGGATGTAAGTTTCAGGATAGCGCCGCTTGACAATATAGCAGCTGAGAAGCTTATAAGCGAGACGAAGGCGGCGATAATTCTTGGGGGTGCGCGAGGGAGAAAACCAAAGGATATTAATGCGCTTAAAGAAACGATAATGAGACTTTCGCAGCTGGCAGTTGAATGTCCGCAAATCAGGGAGCTGGATGTAAATCCGTTAATTGTGCTGGATGACGGGAAAGGGTGTTTTGTGGCTGATACAAAAATCATGTTATAATATAGCTTAGGGAGATTCAAAATGAGTTTAAGGAAACTAAACTTTGCCGAGATTGAGGATCTGAAAGAAAATGGCTGCAGTGCTACAGACTGGAACAAGGTGCAGATAAGCGGTCAGTTTGACACAGGACAAATAAGGAATGTTAACTTTGACGGGGAGGTGAGGATTGGAAAGAATGTAAAAATCCAGAATGTTTCCTCATTGGCAAATTATGAAATCGGAGATGATGTAACGCTTTTCAATATAGACAGTCTTAGGGTGGAAGGAGAAACGGGATTTGGAAACGGAGTTAAGATAAGTGTGCTAAACGAAGGAGGGGGGAGGGAACTTACACTTTATGACCGTCTGACTGCTCAGGTTGCCTATATGATGGTTACATGCAGGCATGACAAGAAATTTATAGAAAAGCTTGAAAAGAAAATTGATGCATACTGCAGCAAGAAAAAATCAAATCTGGGAAAGATAGGTGAGGGGACAAGCATTAAGCATTGCGGCATATTGAGGAATCTGCTAATAGAGGGACCCGCAAAACTTGAGGGGGCGGTGAGTCTGAGCGAGGGGACAATAGTAAGCTGCAAGGAAGATCCGGTAGTAATAGGAAGCGGAGTAACTGCGAAGCACTTTATTATCCAGTCGGGGACAAAGATAAGCGACGGGGTGCTGCTTGATAATTGCTTTGCGGGGCAGGGGGTGAGGATCGGGAAGCAATATTCTGCGGAGAACTGTGCTTTCTTTGCTAACTGTGAAGGATATCATGGCGAGGCGGTAAGTATATTCGGGGGACCGTACACGGTGACACATCATAAATCGACTTTATTAATTGCGGCGATGTTCTCATTTTACAATGCCGGGAGCGGTTCGAACCAGAGCAATCACATGTACAAGCTGGGTCCGCTCCATCAGGGGATACTTGAGCGGGGATCGAAAACCGGATCAGTTTCCTATATGCTGTGGCCATCAAGAGTCGGGGCATATAGTGTGGTAATCGGGAAGCACTATACCAATTTCGATGCGAGCGATTTTCCGTTTTCATATATAAACGAGGAAAAGGGACAAAGCCAGCTTACTCCGGCAATGAACATGTTTACGGTGGGGACAAGAAGAGACACAATAAAATGGCAAACCAGAGACAGAAGAAAGGATCCGGTAAAGCACGACATTATCCATCTGGAGTTGTTTAATCCGTATATTGTTGGGAAGATACTTAACGGAGCAAATATATTGAAAGAGTTACTGGAGAAAGCTAGCCGTGAACAGGAGTTTGTAACCTACAAGGGACTGCACATAAAACGACTGCTGCTAAAGACGTGCGGAAAATATTACGAGATGGCGATAAAGATTTATATGGGGCAAGAGCTGATTAAGCGGCTGGAGAAAAAAGAAGCGCTGAGTTACAATCCTGAAGATTACAGCGATAAGTGGATAGATGTTGCGGGTATGTTTATTCCCAAAGGGGAATACTTAAAACTGATCAATTCAATAACGTCAAATGAGGAATGGGGCGTGGCAGAAATTGCGAGCGAGTTCAGGAAGCTGGATGAGAAATATGAGGAGTTAGCGTGGGCGTGGTGTGCAAAACTGATAGAAAAGAGGTATGGTTGCGGCATTAGCGAACTTACCAGGGAGCAGATAAATCAAATAATAGGGGACTGGCGGGAGAGCCGGATAAAGCTGAACAATATGATAATATATGTAATCACGCTATTTGAGAAAATTATTTCGCGCTATTTGAGAATATAAATAAAGCCTATTTGAAAACAAAATAGTATTTTTTTCACGCTATTTGAGAATGTTTTGAACGAATTAAGCAAATTTTTCAACGGGGCTTTCGAGCGGTAATTCGCCGGAGATTGCAGCGGGATTCGGGGTTAATAAATCTGAGGGGGAAAAGGCACTTCTTAAGTATAGTTTGCTTTGTCCTTTTATTAGATCATAATCTATTTTAACGCAACGGAAGATATAGTTTTGGAAGAATGGAATCTGGTAGTGATTGGCTATGCTATATTCTAATCCCCGGACGGTTAGTTCTACCTCGTACTTTAAACCCCCAAGTCTCTCGTTTAACTTGCCCGTGAGAACTAATAATGGGAACTCCCACAGGTTCTTATCGTATGAGTATTGTGAGGAGTCAATTTTGGCGCGAACCGGACCCCATTTGAGCCCTCCTGAAGAATAGGGATCAACCACGAAAAGAACTCCCCCATAGTTAGCGTATACTCCGCTCCACGCCCATTGAAAACCTACTCCCCAGCCACAGGTTTGAACTATTTTTATCTCTTCGGCAATTTCTTCGGCTAATGCGGGAACCTGCAGAATAGTCTCCTGGAATACATAGCTGCTGTTATTAAGATACAGCGTAGCCTTATTGCAGTTATCCTTAATAATATACTTATAATCCCCTATTATGTCGCGTATGTTGATATTAATTATCGTCGGTGCAGAATTGATTAGGCTCAGGGCTACGAATTCCCTTTCAAGATTTATATAAGCAGCGAGAGAATAATTCAGCATAATGTTTCTCAACATTGAGAATAAGTCTTCAAATAAAGCATTAGGCCCAAAATACAGCGATGCGCTAAAATACCAGTCAGAGAAGGGGATGTAGTGGATGCTGCCGGAATCGTCTATTCGCCCTTCTAAATCACTCATAATCTTAACTTGATTAATGTTAACGAGCTTCATTATTTCTTCTATGGCATAGACGGAACGGTAATAATGGCTGAGATTGAAAGATAAGGGGTTATCTCTGGGAACTATTGATTTAAGCCCGTTGATTTCGTCAACTGCTGTGAGTTCTATTGTCTTCTCGATTATATCAACTTTAAGACTCTGCTTATCTAAATCACATATAATTACAGGAGTAGAATATGTGTCATTATTCAGCTTATCTTTATAGATTGAAACCTTTACCGGATATGTAAAAAGTTTATAGGATAAGGCAATAAGGGCTGCTTCGTCATCTCTAAGTAAAAGTTTGAGAGTAAGCCTATTAGGGAAAAAGGTGAATTCTTTTTCGGAGTTCTCGCCAATGGTGATTTTCCCGATGCTAACCAGATCAATAATATTATCCACTGAGGTGATCCCATCGTCAATTCCAATGACAATTTTCAACTTGCCGAGGGCTGACCTGTTATATCCGACAAATTCGTTCATTAATAGTATCCGTATCTTGCGATAAAACGATCGTTTTGTTTTAGGTTTTTATTAACGTCGTTTGTATCCATTATCACAGAAAGCTTACTCTGCCAGGTATCTATTTTATCAAATAAGGCTTCTATTTTTGAAGATAAATTAGCGTCGCCGGTATTAACTACAACTGGACCGGGTGAAGTCAGTCTGGGGATAATAGATGAGTTGAGAACATCAATAAATGTTTTTTCCGGAGCTATTATTTCGTTATGCCAACCCTCAACAAATCCGGCTTTGCCTTTGGGCAAGAGTCCACCCTCTGCATAACCGGTCTCAACATTTGTGCTGTTAATTTTTGCCACATTGCCCAAGCCGGTTGCAACAGCGGCGGCA
>JAAYVN010000072.1 GCA_012517155.1 Ignavibacteriales bacterium
CGGGACCTATTATTATGCAGCAAGATGGCAATATCTTGGCGGACCATACAGGTACGGCGGATATAACAGTGGATTCTGGAACGGGACAACAAATGTTTCGGGAGTCTTGACAGTAAATCCATTTGTTGCAAATCTTCCATTAGTAGAAGGTTTTGAAGACGCAACATTCCCACCGACCGGATGGAATGTGATTGCTGTAAACGGATTGCCTACCTGGACAAGAGGAACCACAATGCCGAATACAGGATTAGGGCATGCAATGTATTCATATAGCACAACACTTCCAGGTAACGATTGGTTAGTAACTCCAGGTCTCAATTTACAAAGCGGAAAGAGTTACAAACTGACCTATTGGTACAAAGTACACAGTGGAAGCTATCCGGAAAATCTTAAGGTAGCTATTGGTTCCTTGGCAAATCCGGATTCTTTAGTAACAATATTGGCAGACCATCCCGGTATTACCAACGTTGCATATATGCCAAGTACTATTATTATTGAACCAACTGCTACAGGAACATACTTTATTGGATTCCATTCATACAGTCTGGCTGATCAGTGGAATTTATATCTTGATGATATTGAAGTATCGGAAGTGCCAGAGCATGATTATGCAGTTGTTGAACTGAATCAGGAAAATGCTATTCCGGATCCATTCAAAGTAAAATTTGAGGGTTCAAAGACAGATGAATTTGAACTTCCAATAAAGATTGACGGATTAACCGGAGTAAAACAGAGCGAAGTAAACAACAGTGGTAATGTAAGATTCGGAAATCCTTCAGATGAAATTGAAGGAATAAAACCAATTTCATTGAAGGCGATAATTCAAAATCAAGGTACATTATCATCACCATTTGACTTCAATTACAAGTTTAACGGTGTAGCAGGAACTGTGGTCAACAGACCAGGAGTACCATTCCTTGAGACAGACACATTGACCTTAACGCCTGCAGTAACGACACGCGGAACATTCACAACTCAGGCATACATTACATCCACCTCGGATACACTTAAGGATAATGACACATTAGTAAATAACAAGACCTTAGTATATCCAGAGCCGATGATAAGAGTAAAATATGATAATGGAAGCAACACAGTGCCGACATTCGTAGGATTCGGAACAAACAATCTTCCATTAACAGCAGCAGTGAGATTCACTTCAGGTGCAGAGATGCGATTAGCAAGTATTGACGCATTTTACAGGAATGAATTAGACGGTGACTCAATAACGGTTACGGTATATGCAGCAGGCGAAACAACAACAGCACCGGGAGTTGTTTTATACACTAAGAAATTTGCAGGAGTAAACTATCTGAACCCGGGAGATGCAGGAGATTATGTAACGTTACCACTTGGTAATGACGCACCAATCTTCACAGAAGGAATGGATTTCTGGGTAGGAATTACATTCAACTCAGCAATACAATTCCCGATGGGAATTCACAACACCGGATTCACACCAGGGAGAAGCTATCTGACAGACGGAAGCGGGACCTGGTTCCCGTTAGTAATAACGACAGAAAGAGCCTGGTTACTCAGAGTAGTGGGCGTACCTTATGTACCACCGATGTACAACACAATCTGGCAGAGAAGTGTGGCACAGGGTAACTTACCAAGCTGGTTCGGAACACATCTTGAGAGAGGATTAACATACGGAAACACTCTCCCAGGAATAGAAGGAAATGACAGAATATACGTAGTAAGCCGAACAGGCGGAACGTTTGTTAAAATACTGGACGCTTCAAACGGAAACGATTTAGGGAACTTAAGCACAACCGGAATAGCCGGCGGAACTTATTTGCTAAACGATGTAGAAGCAACCAAAGACGGAAAGATACTTGCAGCAAACCTTATATTAAATGCATCAACAGACACATTCCGTGTATATATGTGGGATAATGAGAGTGCATTACCCGTTCCAGTGATCAAATTCAGAGGAACAGATGCTGTAAGGTTAGGAGATAAGATTACAGTAACCGGCGACTATTCATTAGGGACCGCGGTATTGTATGCAGGAAGTGCAACGGCAGGACAGATGAAAGTCTATAAGTTCACAATGAGCGGAGGAGTATTCAATCAAGTACCTGAAGTGATTGCATTAAGTGATAATGCAGCAGGAACACCAACCAGTGCATCAATAGCACCACTACCAAACGGAGACTTCTACTGGAAAGCTACGGGATTCAGCGTAAAGAAATACAGTGCAACCGGGCAGTTACTCGGAACAATTCCGGGGACAGTAGTAGCAACGGGTTCGAATGCAATAAGATATATCGGAACATTAATTGATCAAGAATATATAATTGTATATCAATACGGATCCGGGAATGAAAATGCAAGAATAGTAAAAGTGCCTGTAAGCGATGTAGCAGCAGCAACAACGTATGATATCACTCCGACGTTAGGGAATGTAGCGAATACAAACGGATCGGGAGATGTTTCCTTCAAGGTAAATCATGACGGAAGCGTAGATATCATAGTGTTAGGAACGAACAATGGTATTGGTGTATACCGAACAATTCAGCCTGTGCCAGTTGAACTTACATCCTTTACAGCAACTTCACAGGACAATCATGTTTACTTAAACTGGAGTACAGCAACCGAGAGCAACAGTAAAGAATTCCTGGTAGAGAGAAATACCGGAAGCAACTGGGCAGTAATCGGAAGTGTAGAAGCAGCAGGGACATCAACAGACATCAGAAGCTACAGCTTTGTTGACAAGAGTGTAACCACACAGAGTGTAATTTACCGTCTGAAGATGGTAGATATTGATGGTACATTCAATTACAGCAAGGAAATAAAAGTTGAGATGGGTGTTCCAAGCTCATTCAGTTTATCGCAGAACTATCCTAACCCATTCAATCCTTCAACGAGGATAGATTATCAGATACCTTCTGATGCGAATGTTACAATAGAACTTTTTGATGTAACAGGCCAGAAGATAGCAACAATGATGAACAAGGAGATGAAAGCCGGTTATCATTCATTTGATCTGGAAGCAGGCAAATTTGGAATGGCAACAGGAGTCTATATCTACAGATTAGTAGCTATTGACAAGACCTCCGGAGAATCGTTTGTTGACAGCAAGAAACTTATGATGCTCAAGTAACATCGAGTAAGTTAGTAAACAAAAAGGGTGACGAAAGTCACCCTTTTTTTATTTTAAAGGGGATTAAAAATCAGAAGTAATAGTCGTTATCATATTCCTCTTCGAGCATGCAGCCTTGCATCAGTTTAGGGGGAATATCGGTGAGGAATCTTGATGGTTTAGAAAAAGTTGTACCACTTTCGCGATCGTAGATATTCATAGGGAGAGTGATGAACAAGTTTTCTTTAGAGCGTGTAACGGCAACATACATGAGGCGCCGTTCCTCTTCAATATTTTCGGATTTATCCATTGCCTTACTCATTGGGAAAAAACCGTCAAGCGCGTGAATAATAAAGACGGTATTCCATTCAAGTCCTTTTGCCGAGTGGATAGTTGACAAAGTGACGTATTCGGATTCTTTTGATTCCGCCTCCACGTCAACAACACTTTGAACCGGGGGCTCGATTGCCATATCAGAAATAAAGCTATCCAGAGAACGATAATTTGAAGTGATAGTGAGAAGAATATCGAGATCTTTTTTCCGTGAGTTAAAGTCATCGTACTTATCCCGGAAGAAGGGGTAGTAGTAATCTATAACCAGCTGAGCTTTTTCAGATACTGATTTTTCCTTCATAGAAATAATATGCAGAACGGAGAAGAGGTCATAGAATTTTTCAGCGATGAGAGAAGGAAGTTTATCCGGATGATTTTTTATTGAGATTTGTCCGGCAGAAATGAGGTCCATTACTTTTTGTGCAGATTTGGGGCCGATTTTAGGGAGAAGCAAAAGAACTCTAAGCCAGCTGACAAAATCGTTTTCGTTAAGGGCAATTCGGAGAAAAGCAATGATATCCTTTATATGAGCTGATTCGACAAACTTCATTCCACCGAACTTAACGAAGGGAATATTAGCTTTACCGAGTTCTATTTCAAGATTAAAGGAGAAAAAGGAGGCGCGAAAGAGGACAGCAATTTCTGAAAGCGGGATACCTTCCTCGCGAAGCTGGAGAATCTTCTGGACAATGAATTTAGACTGCATATTCTCGTTATGAGCTGCAATAATGGTAGGGCGTTCGCCACCAGTTTTATTTGTATAAAGGACTTTGGGATATTTTTCGATTGCGGAGTCTATTATACGATTGGCGAAATCAAGAATTTCCTGAGTGCTTCTATAATTTTCCTCGAGGTAAATAATCTTAGTATTTTCGAAGAGATTCGGGTAGTCCATTATATTTTTGAAATTAGCTCCTCTAAATGCATAGATTGATTGAGAATCATCGCCTACGACCATAACATTTTTTCTATTGCGAGAGAGGGCGAGGACGATATCTGCCTGAAGTTTATTAGTGTCCTGGTACTCATCCACCATCAAGAAATTTACTGTTTTAAGGAGGGAATTGGCGGCAGGAGAGCCAGAATTCAGGAAGTCAAGCAAGCAAATCAGGAGGTCATCATAATCGAGAAGACTATTTTTCTTTTTATAGGCTGAATAAGCTTTTTGAATCTCAATGATTTTGTCAATTTCCTGATAGAAGTGGGGATATTCGTCGAGAAGAATATCCTCGACAGTTCTGTTAGTATTGACCGAGAGACTAAAGACTTTGAAGAGAGTTTGTTTATTCGGAAACCGTTTATCTTTTTTAAGACCGGGGTATGAGCTACGGATAAGATTAACAACGTCTTCGGAATCCGACTGATCGAGGATAGTGAAAGAATGAGATAAGCCGGCCGCCTTTGCATATTTGCGAAGAGTAAGATTAGCGAAAGAGTGGAAAGTACCTCCGCGAATTTTTGAACAGCGGTCGTCGAGAATAAGCGAAGCCCTGTTCATCATTTCGTTAGCGGCCTTACGAGTAAAAGTAAGGAGGAGAATAGATTCAGGAGGAAAGCCAAGTTCAATAAGCCGGGCGACGCGAAATACCAGAGTCCGGGTTTTACCGGAACCTGCGCCTGCGATTATTAAGTAAGAACCATTAAGAGAGGAGACAGCTTCGAACTGAGCCGGATTAAGGAGGTGACGATAATTTATTTTAAGTTTCGACTCATCGATCAGCCCCGTTATAGAAGGAAGATTTTCCGAAGGAGTTTTCTTCAGAATAATTTTTTTATCAAAATCCAAAGTGCGAGTTACTTTCTAATTGAGTTAGAGAGGACGGGAGGATATCCCGTCCTGTGAAAAAAGTCAAGCACGTAAGTTACGTTTAAGTGCTTTGGGTTTCCCGAGAATTTCGGAGACAATAAAATAATCCCTTATGTTGAGGGGGTTGGCAAATTTAGCCTTTAAGTTTTTAGTTCTCAGATTGATATCAGAGGATTTTTTCGACTGAACCTCAGGAAGGGGTTTAAATTTTTTCAACTGAATTGGTTTAGGGGGAGTAAAGACATATTCAGGTGTTGAAGATTCATAAGAGACCCTTTCACTTTCAACCTTAACGTGTTCACCCCATCTATCCTCAAGAGAATCGGATTTAGAGGACTCGGAAGAATATGATTCTTTTGGAGGAGGAACGGGAATTTGAGGGGGAGCGGGTTCCATTCGAGTCTCTTTAAATAGATTCTCAATTTCCCGGAGGATATCAACATCAGAAGGTTCAGACCTTCCGGGAGGAGGTTGTGAATGTGGAAGCGGCTGTCTCATAGTATGAGGCTGCCGTTGCCCTTTAGTCTGAGGAGGTTGTTTCCCTTTTTTCTTACCAAGGAAAGGTGAAACAAGGGAATAGATAATTACCAGGGCAATTATTACATCAAACAGACTATCCATTATGGGATTTATCCTTATTTTCGTCAGGTTTAGAGAAAGCATCTCTCATGCTGGTATCAGCCTGTATATTTTTCATATTATAATAGTCCATAATACCAAGGTTACCATTGCGAAAAGCTTCGGCCATAGCCTTGGGAACTTCTGCTTCTGCTTCGACAACCCGGGCACGTTGTTTAGCAACCTCAGCGATCATCTCCTGTTCGAGAGCGACAGCTGCAGCACGTCTTTCCTCAGCGCGAGCGCGGGCGATCTGGAGATCAGCCTGAGCCTGATCGGCCTGGAGTTTAGCACCGATATTTTCACCAACGTCAACATCGGCAATGTCTATAGAAAGAATTTCGAAAGCTGTGCCGGCATCGAGCCCTTTAGAAAGGACAACTTTTGAAATCGAGTCAGGATTTTCAAGAACCAGTTTATGAGTTTCGCTGGAACCGATTGTTGAAACGATACCCTCACCAACGCGAGCCAGTATGGTAGCTTCACCAGCGCCACCGACCAATCGTTCGATATTTGCGCGGACGGTGATACGAGCTATTGCTTTAAGCTGGATACCATCTTTTGCCATAGCAGCAACGAGGGGGGTTTCGATAACTTTAGGGATAACCGACATTTTAACTGCTTCGAGAACATCACGACCAGCGAGGTCAATAGCGGTAGCTCTTTCGAAAGAGAGACCTAGATTAGCTTTATCGGCGGAGACGAGAGCCATAACGACTTTGTCCACATTACCACCAGCCAGGTAGTGAGCTTCAAGTTTACCACTCTCGAGTTTAAGACCGGCTTTAGTAGCGGTGATAAGACTTCTGACGATAATATGCGGTGGTATTTTCCGGAGGCGCATACCCACGAGGTCCTTGAAAATTTTTAATTTAACTCCCGAGAAATAGGCAGTAATAAAGAGGCCAATCGGGACGTAATAGAAAAGAACGAGCAAGAAGACGACAATTGCAATGACTATAATTAAAGATAAACCGGCAAGTGCTTCCATATAAATAAAACTCCTTAAATTTTAGAAAGTAAGTATAATATTATTTGATTGAATGTGCAAATTGAATTTTGCAGAAAAAGTGTTAAGGGGCTTTAATCACGACGATTGAGATATCGTCGTCAGGGTCAGGGTATCCACGAAAGGCATTGAGGTTAACAAGGATAGCGTTTTTGATTTCGGAGGCATTTTTATGGCTATTAGCGAGGATAATTTTTTCAAGTTTTGTATCTCCGAATTCCTGATTGAGGGTATTCATAGTTTCCGTGACACCATCGGAGAAGAAGATGAGGATATCGCCGGATTTAAGAGTAAGAGATTCAGTTTGAAGAGTTGATTGAAAGAGGTCCGAATCTGTAAGCCCCAAGCCAATACCGGGAGGGGTGAGGCGAGAACAGGAATTATTTTCCTTTGAAAAGCAGAGAGCCGGAAGATGACCTGCACGACAGAAAGTTATATTGTTATTTTCGAGGATTGCGGCATTAACAGTGAAGAAATAGTTTTTAGAGAAAATCTCACAGAGGACATTATTCAGTTTTGTAAGAATATGAATCAAATCAGACTCGGACTGAATAATATGGTGGATAAGAGCCCTGACCTGGATCATGTAAAGAGCTGCGGCCATGCCTTTGCCGGAAATGTCTCCAATGAACATAAAGTATTTGTCCGAGTTGCGGTTAGGAATAAAATCGAGGTAATCCCCACCAACATCCTTAGCAGTTTCAGCGTAGAAGGAGATATCGAGGGAAGGGATATCGGGAGGATTTTTAGGAATCAAACCTTCCTGAATATTTTTAGCCAGTTCAAGTTCTCCTTTAGCTGTGAGTTTTTCGGCAACTTCGAAAGCGAGGAGAAGATTAATGCCCACGAATGAAAAGGAGACCCAATACCAGAGAGAGTTAAGGAAACCCCAAATAAAAATAAAGAGAAGAATGGAGTATATCAGCCGGCGAAGGGGATTTAGTTTAAATAGGAAAGCGAGGAAGAGATTTTTTCCAAAGACAAAGTAACGGACAAGCGGGTTAGTATGCTTGTCCGGTTGTTTGGTTTCGGAGAGATAGAATTTCAGGACAGAGGGAGCCTCTTTATTGATAAGTTTGCGCAACTCATCGTAGGAGAGGTCATCGGTGTAGAAATTATAAATGTTCCGTAAGCGATTATTACGCACTTAAAATCAGGTTAGACAGAGTGTTTAATTATCGTTAAAGTTTCATGAATTGCCTTCATGTTTGCTTCGAAAGTAAATTTTTTATAATTAACAAGGTCAACAATAGTTCCGATGAAGCAAAGACCTGCAGTGAAGAAATAGAGAATTCCCATACCGATCTGACCGAGAATGAAGCGGTGAATTCCGGAAATTCCCAGGAAACCAATAAGTGCAGTTATTAAGATCATCTGAGGGTCTTTTCTGCGAGGACCATAGATGGATGCAAATTGACGAAGTTGCTCTTCGGTAAAATCTTTGGTAAGATTCTGGATATAAGTCATTTCCTCGAAATCGAGGTAGGGCATATAGTTGTAAATATTTAACATAACTGACCTCCGGGATTTTTATGTGAATAGAAAATTATTTTTTTAATAAGATTGCGAGACAGGATTATAATCCGATAAATGATAATCAAGAGACCAAAAAAGCCAAGGACATGAGAATGCCAAGCAGAAGAGAAGTCGAGTTGAAAGATATGGTGGATGGACATTCCGAGTCCACAGCCAGGGCAAAAGTCAAAGCCCATATTGTTAAGTGGGCAAAAAGTGAAGTGACTGCCGGAAAAATCGGCTAAAGCAAGGTAGAAGAGACCAGAAACCCAGAAAAGGAGTTCAAGGTCGAGGTACTTAACAATATTCAGAAATCTGTTTTTCATAAATTTTCATAAATGCGTGAGTAACTTAAAATAAATAGGGGGAAATTTCAAATAAAAACTGATAAAAGAGCTAAAAGCAGGATAAACGGGAATATATCAGAATTAACATTTTTAATAAGCCATAATTAAATTACTTTATTAAAATCATTTTCCTGGTTTGAGCTGAATTTCCGACTGTGAGAGAGTAAAAATAGACACCACTTGGAAGTGCATCAGCGTGAAAAATAACTGAGTGGTTTCCGGAATTCATAGTTGAGTTAATCAATTCGGCGATAATTGTTCCAGTGATATTAAGGACTTTCAGCGATACAAAACTTTTCTTTGGTATAAAGAAGTTGATAATTGTTGAAGGATTGAAAGGATTGGGGAAATTCTGAGCAAGAGAGAACTCAGATGGGGAATGAAGATTTTCCTCAATAGCAACCGGGAATGGGGGGAAGAAGAATTCGAGCATATCATCAACAGAGGCGCGCCACAGACCCCAGCTGTGCCCTTCGGGGAGTTCTTTCCATTTCAAATCATATCCTTTGGAGAGCAATGCATCTCTGAAATTACGCATATTTGAGTAGAGAGATTCATATGTTCCCCAAACGGAAGCAAAGCGAATATTTTTTTTGGGTCCGCTAACAATAAGGGAATAAGCCTCATAATTATTAGGCTGGAATGCAGCAGAGTGGAGTCCGCAATTACCAAAAACTTCCGGATGGTTATAGCTAATGAGAGCGGAAATATTTCCGCCATAGGAATCGCCAAGAACAAGGCGGGCAGCGGGTTGGGGGATAGTTTTATACAGGGAGTCGATAAACGGTACCAGTTCATTTACAAAGAAGAGACGGTATGGAGTACGTTTGGTGAAAGCATATTCTTCATTTCTATTATTCGGGCGAACGAAAACGCCAATTATTTTGCGAATTTTCAGGCTATCTATAAGATTATCAATTACATTTGTTGCGGAAGCGAGGTCAATATATTCGAAGCCATCCTGGAAATATGCTGCGGGGTAAAGAGTTGGCTGACCGGGATTATAGCCCGGTGGCAAGTATATTCTAATATTATAAGTTGATAAAGTGTTCGTGCTATAGAGGGTTCGAGTTTCGACAGTACCATGAGGAATTGTGGGATTGAGATTGATTTCCCAAGGTTGGATGTAGGCGGGCATAGAGAGTTCAGAATTGGGACCGAAGCCACCGTTACAAGTATGAGGATTTTCGGGATCAAGAATCCACGAGGTGGCGTTTCTAACGAATTTATAATCAAGACGGGCATTTAGTTCAAAAGATTTAGTTTTGTACCAAAAGTTAGTGCCAGAGATTTTAGAAAAAGATTCAGAGTTAGAGCTCCAGGAATTAAAATCGCCAGCGAGGGTAAGAGAAGTAGCCAAGCCATTATATATAAAGGTTGCGTAATTCTGTTCAATTAAGGGGATTCCCTGAGAGCGAGCCACGATCATAAAACTATCTATTGAAGCTTGTTTGGCTGCGGGATCTGAAAGGGAGTTGACATGATTAAGAAAGCCGGTAAAAAGGGGCTGGGCTGAGGATACAGAAGAGAGACAAATAATAAGGAAAACAAATTTTATGTAGTTAAGCATCAGATAATAGTTATAATGAATAATAATTCCAATTGTTAAAATAAGGAGTTCCAGGGTTTAAGACAAAGAAGAAATTAGGAACTTGGAAAAAGTAGTTGTATGTTTAG
>JAAYVN010000073.1 GCA_012517155.1 Ignavibacteriales bacterium
GAGTGAATGGATGAATGAGTGAATGGATGAATGAAGAACTTTTAAATAGAAACAAAAATATTAACCGGGGTTATAGAAAACTGGAAGTTTGGAAAGAATCCATAGAACTGTTTATAATAGTCAGAAAAAAGATTAGAGAACTGACAGGACTGTCGTTCAAAGTAAAGGCTCAGATTGAAGATTCCATTTTAAGTGTATCATCAAATATTGCCTGCCCCGTGAAATAGTGAGGTGTATCCATTTATTTTGTATATGTTTTGCAGAGTTTAGTAGATTATAAATTCTATACAGGCTTTACACAGAATATAAAAGAAAGAATTAATAATCATAATTTAGGTAAGGTATCTTCAACAAACAGGAGAAGGCCGCTAAAAATAATTTACTTTGAAGCCTCATTAAATAAATCCGATGCCCTGAAACGGGAAAAATACCTAAAAACTTCGTACGGGAAAAGGTACATTAAAAATAGACTAAATAATTATTTGACCGAAGCGGAATGAGTATTTCACGGGGTAAGAGGATACAGCAGACGTTCAATAAAAGAAAATATTCAGTTCAATACAATAGCATTAGCCTCTCTAAGCGAGAATTATTCTCAGATATTTGCACTTAACGGTAGCGGTGATATTGCGAGAGAATGGTTTGATGAATATGATAAAAATCACTACTCTCTGGAAAACAAACTTATCAATTTGAATAAAGCGCTGATAGAAAAATTCGAAAAGAATGAGATTTGGGATAATAATTATGTTTTGCATTAAAAATCATTCATCCATTCATGCAATCATTCATTCATTCACTTATAAAATTATGAAGGTGACTTCTGTCTTCTGACTTCCGTCCTCTGTCCTCTAATGGTGGTCGGGTATCTTGACAATCAGTGCTAATCTGCCCGCCTGTCCCGCCTGGGCGGTGATCCCGACTAGTCGTGGGTGGTAAAAAACGGATTTTTATCGAAGTTTGTTTTAATATCTTAAATTCAAATTAAATCAGATACGATGTATAAATTTATAATAAATGAAAAAGAAGAAAAAACTGCAGTAGTGATAAGTATTGCGGATTTTCAAAAGCTTCAAAAAGAATTGAAAGCAAACAGAGAAAGGATTGAAATTCTGGAAGACAAGCTGGACATAAAGCTTGCAAAGAAAGCATTAGAATCCAAATCCGGGAAAATTCCTTTCAATTTAAAGAATTATGTATAAAATAGAGATTCTTTCATCTGCGGATAAAAACTTAAGAAGAATCAATTCAAAAGACAGAGAAAAAATAGCCCTGGGGATAAGCAAACTCTCAAATAATCCACGTCCGCATGGAAGCAAGAAACTAAAAGGGAGTGAATTTTACAGATTGAGAATCGGGGATTTGAAAATCTGAGGGAATCTGTGGTAAAAAAGGGTTTTTGTTTAGGTGTAAGAAATATTTTACCACAGATTCACACAGATTAAGCACAGATTTTCACGGATTAAGATGGAAATAAACGACTTAACTTACAAAATAATCGGGAGTGCATATAAAGTTCACTCAGCCCTAGGCCCGGGTTTACTGGAATCTGCTTATCAGTCATGCTTAGAATATGAATTAAAAAAACTCGGCTTCTTAGTAGAAAGTCAGAAAGCACTGCCAATTATATATGAAGAAGTTCATTTGAATGCCGGATACAGAATTGATCTGTTAGTAGAAAACTCAGTGGTTCTTGAATTAAAATCAGTTGAAGCCATTAACGAAGTTCATATTGCACAAATTCTGACATACTTAAAGCTCTCGAAAGTCAAAGTGGGATTATTAATCAATTTTAACGTAAAAGACCTAAAGCAGGGAATTAAGCGATTTGTGTTATAATCCGTGAGAATCGGGTGTTAAAAAATCAGTGGTAATCTGTGGTGAGAAAACGGATTTTTGTGGAAGTTTGTTTTATGGTCTTAAATTCAAATTAAATCAGATGCGATATATAAATTGATAGTAAAAGAAAAAACGATAATAGCGGATAACTATCACCGATGCTCCCAAATCTGATAAAAAATAAAATAAGTAAAAATAAGAATATAGCATTTGCCATACTCTTCGGGTCTCATGCAACCGGGAAAGTAAGATTCGGGAGTGATCTTGATATAGCAATATACTTTAAAACAGAACCCGAACTATTGGAAATCGGAGACCTCGTAAATCAGCTTCAGGAGATAACAGAAGATAAAATAGACCTGGTTAAACTTAACGGACTCTATTTATCCCGCCCCGGGTTGGCTTATAACATAATAAAGGACGGCATTATAGTCTACAATGAAGACAGCAAAATGTTAGCGGAGTACAAAAGGAAAGTCCTTTTAGAATACCTGAATTTCAAACCAATTGCAGATATGTTCCACAACAGATATCTCCAAAGATTAACTGCCAATAAACCGGGCAGAAGAAACTTATGTTAATAGAAAAGATAAAAAGATTAGAAGAAAATCTAAAGACGCTGGAATCAATAAAAGCCGGATACACGTTAGATCAGATAGAAGGTGATAAAATTGATGAATGGGGTTTGCGATACGGATTACTGGAGTCGATACAGATTATAATAGACATAAGTTGTGGTATAGTTGCAGAAAAAAATATTGGTACCCCGCGCAACTTTGCAGAGTGCATCGGACTTTTAATCACCGGAGGGTATTTGGAAAAAGCAGCAGGGGAAAAGATCAAAAAAATGATAGGGCTAAGAAATCTTTTAGTTCATGAATATGGAATAATTGATATAAAGAAACTATACAATTACCTGGATAATTTAGGAGACATAAGAGATTTTATAAATGAAATAGCCCGGGAAATCACAGAATAAAACAGAGGACCGAGGACGGAATCCGACCAGTCGGAGGAGGACAGAAGACGGAGAGAGGGAGAGATTGAGGGAGTGAGACAGCAAGGGGAGGGTTTATAACGAAATTTAACTTTTTAATAGCACATCGACCACAAAAATAAGAATGACCATACTTGGATCAATAAAGTATGAACAAATAAGCAAAGTCCTTAGAATCATTGGATTTGAGATGGTAAGGCAAAAAGGGAGTCACTCTTTATGGAAACATTCAGATGGGCGAATGGTGACTTTGCCAGTGCACAAAGGAAAAAATCTAAAAATCGGGTTATTACATAAAATCATAACCAAGGATATTGGAATAACAATTAATGATTTTTTGAAGATAATAAAGGATTAACGAAGATGAAAAAAGAGAGGGTATTTGATACCATCATACATGAAGCAAAAGAGGGAGGATTTTGGGGAGAGTGTCCGGTGCTTAAGGGATGTTATTCACAGGGTGACACATTGTCCGAAGTCAAAGAGCATCTTCAGGAGGCTATTGAACTTTACATCGAAGAATTAGAAGCAAATAAAAAGAAAGTTCCAAGACAGATGAGAACATATATAGTTCCAATTGAAATTCAAACGAGAGTGTGAACTAGCTTGTAGAGACGGAAGACAGAGGACGGAAGACGGAAGACAGAGGACGGAAGACAGAGGACGGAATCCGACACGTCGGAGGAGGACGGAAGACAGAGGACGGAAGATGATTAGAAGTATTAAAGACCTTGATATCTATAATATTGCGTATGATCTGGCAATTAAAATTCATACAATTACGATTTCGTTTCCAAAGGAAGAAAAGTATTTTTATCCCGTGAAATAATTTATTCACTTTTATTCAAATTTCAAAAAAATTATTTATACGAACATAGTAAAAGGGCTAAAGAATTCTATTTCATGGGACAGGCCGATCAGATAAGAAGGTCATCAAGATCAGTTGCAATGAACATCCGTGAGGGGTACGCTAAAAGGAAGTATGAAAACGTATTTATCAGGCACCTGATTGATTCATTAGGATCCTCAGAAGAAACCAGAGGATGGCTGGAATTTGCTAAAGATCTCAAATATATTGAAGAGAAAGCATATAATGAACTTGATAATTATTACGATAACTTAAATGCAAAACTCAATAAACTAATTACAAACTGGAAAACCTTCTAAAATCTGACTTCCGTCTTCTGACTTTTGTTTTCTGATTTCCGACTTCCGACTTCCGATTTCTGTCATCCGTCTTCCGTCCTCTAATGGCGGTGTTAAAAAACCCAACAGTTTCCGGGACGTCCGTTAGCTAACGAGCTTAGAACAAAACAAAATATTATTGTTCAATAAATCTAATAAAACGCTTTGAACCAAGCAGAAAAAAACAGAATATACCGGCAGATAGTCTGGGATTACGATATTTCTCCGGAAGAGATAGAGGCGGTAATTAAGGGAGAAATAAAAACCGCGGGGCACTATACCAAAGAAGGATTATTCAAGAAATTTATCGAGACATACCCGTGGTTTACAATAACAGCCTTATTTGATATAAACGAAATCCGGACTCTTTTGACGGAAAGCACCATAAGCATGCTCAGGTCACAGGATTTAAGAAAAAAATATAAATTTATCCGTGAAAGATTACAGCAAATTATATCTGATGCAGGATAAATTCCTGCCATTTATGCACAATCTCGGATTGCCTTTTTACTTAACGGGGGGTACGGCACTAGGGCGGTTTTATCTTAATCACAGATACAGCGAAGACCTTGATTTTTTTGTAAATGCAGATCCCCTTTATCAGGGTTACATTGGGGAACTAAAAAAGGAAATCACGGCTTGTTTTAAGGTTGATATCAAGCAGGCACTTTTTGCACAGGATTTCACCCGTTTTTTCATAGAAGAAGATGGGATGATTTTAAAAATCGAGTTTATTAATGATGTAAGTTACCGGCCCGATAAAACTGAAGTTTATACTTATGGCAAGATAGATACTCCATTAAATATTTTATCCAATAAACTGACAGCGATAGTATCAAGAGATGAGCCCAAGGATGTGTTTGATATTATACATATATCGAAAGCATACTCTTTTAACTGGAAAGATGTTTTTTATCATGCAAAGCAGAAAGCAGCCATAAACGAAATTGATATAGAGCAACGGCTGGTGTCATTTCCTGTCAAACTACTGGAGAGCGTTCACCTGATAAATCCAACAGTTAATTACGATTCAACAAAAAATGGACTAAGACAAATCGCGGATGATTTCCTATTGGGGAAAGACAATTCTCAGGGAAACGGAAAAAAACCAATAGAAACAGCAAAGCCATGGAATGGATGAGAAAAAGGGAAAGGAAGAGGAAGAGGTCAAGAGGTTAAGAGGTGAAAAGGTTAAGAGATGAAAAGATAAAAAGGTAGAGGAAAAGGTAAAGGTAAAGAAGGAAGAGGATGTATCATAGTTTTACGGAAATGTCGGTTTGGAAAAATGCAATGAAAGTTGCTGAGACGATTCATCACATGACTGACCAACTGCCCAAAAAAGAAGATTACGGATTTACATCACAAATAAGAAGAGCTGCATTGAGTATTTCTGCTAACGTGGCAGAGGCATTTGGCAGGGAGCATACAGCAGATAAAATTAATTTCTATTATTACTCCAGAGGATCAGTAACGGAAACCCAGAGTCATCTTGAATATGGTCTAAGAGTTAAATATATTACCGAAAATGGCTTCGAATTAGTAAACACTGAACTGATCAAAATCTATAACGAATTAAATAAAATAATAAAAACCTTAAAAAACTCTTAACTTGTATTTTTCTTTACCTTTGCCTTTACCTTTACCTTTACCTCTACCTATTCCTCTAAAGGTGTTGAAAAATTCAACAATTCTGATAAACATACAAAAACTCGAAATGTGACTAAACTTTTATTTACCTAAGCATCAGATAATGAAAATAGAAAACATTAAAATCAGTAATTTCAAAGCATTCAAGGATATTGAAATTAAAAATGTCCCTAGAATGGCTGTTTTTGTAGGTGCTAATGGCACAGGAAAGACAACCCTATTTAATGTCTTCAGTTTTCTAAAAGATGCATTAACTGAAAATATACACGTTGCATTGACAAAATTAGGCGGAAGCAAAGGATTTCAGGAAGTCAGGAGCAGGGGTGCAGATGGTCCAATTGAAATAGAATTGAAGCTGAGAGAAAATGCCAAGTCCCCCCTGGTTACATATTCATTAACCATAAATGAAGAAAACGGACGACCAATAATTGAGCGGGAGATACTGCAATACAGGCGGGGGAGCAAGGGTCAGCCATGGCGATTTTTAGATTTTTCAAGAGGAAAGGGGCAGGCAGTAACAAATGAACCGGAAAACGTTCAGGAAAAAACAGAACTAAGGCGAGAAGAGCATGAGTTGAAATCTCCCGACATACTTGCTTTAAAAGGATTAGCCCAATTTGAGAAATTTCCGGCAAGCAAAGCTCTTGGGGATTTATTAGAGAACTGGCATGTTTCAGATTTTCATATCCAACAAGCCCGGAGCGAGAGAGAAACGGGGTATGCAGAGCATCTTTCAAAAGAAGGAGAAAATCTGGCATTAGTAACGGAGTTTATCTATAACAGACATCCGGAACTATTTAAAGAAATTATAGAGAAACTTAAACGGCGGGTTCCCGGAATTTCCTCTGTTGATTCTAAAATAACCGAAGAAGGGAGAGTGCTTTTAAGATTTCAGGATGGAGCTTTCAACGATCCATTTTTAGCAAAGCATGTCTCAGACGGAACAATAAAAATGTTTGCGTACTTAGTTTTATTACATGATCAAAAACCCCACCCGTTATTATGCATTGAAGAGCCGGAGAATCAACTATATCCAAAGCTATTAGGTGAACTAGCAGAAGAGTTCAGAGAATATTCCAGGAAAGGGGGGCAAGTATTTATCTCCACACATTCCCCGGACTTTTTAAACGCTTGTGAGACAGAAGAAGTATTCTGGCTTAAAAAAAGTCATGGATACACATCTATTAAAAGCGTAAAAGAAGACAAGCAACTAATGAAGTATATGGAAGAAGGGGATAAGCTTGGATATCTCTGGAAGGAAGGATTTTTTGAGGGAGCAGACCCGTTTTGAGGGAAGTCGTTTTTTTGCTGGAGGAAGAGTCAGCAAAAGTATTAATTGAAGGGATTATAACAAAAATCAGAGGAAACGATAACAAGGAACCTCAGTGCAAATATATTGTTTTTGAAGGAAAACGAGATCTACAAAAAAAACTATTTAAAAAGCTAAACGGATACTGCAATCAGGAAGCGGTTTTCATAATAATGCAGGATCAGGACTCAGAAGACTGCAATAGACTAAAACAAAAGCTGGATACAATTTGCAAACAAAGCAATAAATGTAACTATAAAATAAGGATATTATGCAGAGAGCTGGAAAGCTGGTATCTGGCTGACTTAGAAGCCATAGAAAAGGCTTTTGGGGTTAGCGGGATTGTCCAAAAGCAAAGAAAAAAGAAATTCAGGAATCCGGACGAATTAGGCAATCCGGCTTATGAATTAAAAAAATTAATTCCGGGTTATCAAAAAATAATGAGTGCAAGGGAAATAGCACCGTTCATTGATA
>JAAYVN010000074.1 GCA_012517155.1 Ignavibacteriales bacterium
CCGATTATATTTATCCTCTGCCAACCAAGTATCCATTGGAACAGTACTTTGCAATAACACAAACAGGAAGACATGGTGTGAAATCCGGAGATTTTAACAAAGACGGGAAAAAAGATTTTGCTGTAACTTCAACAAATTGGCCATACACACCCTACCAACCCGGTGGGAAAGGTAAAATATACATTTATCTGGGAAAGGAATTACCTGTATATACCCCGGACTTTGAATTAGAAGGAAAAGATTTGCGAACCTATTTAGGAGAATATTTTGATGTTGGAGATATAAACGGTGATGATTATGATGATCTTCTTTTTAGTTCGATAATCGGGACAAGAACTCTTCCTCATACTGACAGTTTGCATTATTTGTACATATTTTATGGAAGCGACACACCAAATTTTATATTGGGGAACGAAGACTATAAATACGTCTCGTATGTTAAACCAAAAAGCAAATGGGCTGAGTGGTTTGTAAGAAATTTTTCAGTAGATGATATTAATTGTGACGGATATGATGACGTGGTCATTGGAAGAGGTAGCTATCTTCCTAGAGTAACGAATGTGCATTACGGTTCACCAACGGGAATAGATACAATACCTGATTTTGTAATTGTAGATCCTGATTCGACCATTGATCTATATGCGGGACATATTTCACAAACAATCGGTGATTATAATGCTGACGGATATAATGATTTTGTTGCATGGGGCGGGTATCATACTTTTTGTCTGTATTTGGGGGGTCCCTATATAAGTAACGAAAATCCGGTAGGTGCCTTGGGATTTGCAGCACCATTCTGGAATTGGCATTTTCCCTGTAAAGCCCTAACAGTTTCAGATCAGACAGGAAATGGTGAAGTAGAATTACTGGTAAATGCACGGAGCATTGACTCTGTTTCTTACGGTTATGCGGAGATGGTATCTGGTAATAGCGGAGTACACACGGATATAGGAGAGGAAACCAATATAAAAGAAACAGGGATAGATTTGAAGAACAATTATCCGAATCCGTTTAATCCGGAAACAGTAATCAGTTATCAGTTACCGGTAAACAGTAAAGTAATTTTAGGGATATATGACATTCTTGGGAGGGAGGTAAGTAAACTGGTGAATGAGGAACAGGAAGCAGGAAGTCACACAGTAAAATTTAATGCGGGCAACCTTTCAAGCGGAGTATATATCTGCCGTATAATCGCAGCTGATTTTGTGAAGACAATAAAGATGATATTAATGAAATAGCTTATTTGGATTTCTTTTTAGTAACCCTCTCTGACATTCCAGAACTGAGAGGGTTTTTAGAAAACCTCCTGCCTGTCCGGAGTGAATATATGCGATGATTTTCTTTCCATAACTTTTTTTCTCAAACATCCCGGTATTTTTCCCCTCCCCCGCACCGAAACTTTCAAATATTGAGCAAGACCTCTCAGGTCAAAAACATTCCTGCCGGTAGTGCCTGCACCTCCCCTGAAAACCTATGCACTCTGCTGTCGTTCGACAATATAAAGCCGCCTCTTAACCTTTTATCCGGAATCCCCTCACGGCTACAAGCCGGCAAAACCAAACCCGTTTTCGAAATTTTGTTTTATTTCCTTTTTATCTTACTTTTGCAATTATTAATATTCTGTTTAGTATTTATAACTAATATAATGAATTTCTTTACGGAAATATCTTTCGCGGGCGCCCTCGTATCTCTCCTGTTCCTTGCCTATACCCTGGCATTCTATAAAATAGAATCCACAGGAAAAAAATGTATCGCTGCGCTGATGCTTATTTCTTTCTACCTCTTCTCCTATGACTACTTGTTCGCCCTCTCCCAGTTCAAAATTCTCTCTTGCCTTTTTTTGCTCTATTTTCCCTTTATTTATTCCCTCTACCCTATCGCCTACAGGTATCTGGTATTTATCTCCGGGGATAAAAACGACAGATTGATTATCTCAGTCTTTAACTTGCTCCCCTTTGTTATGTTCTTTGTGATTCTTGTTTTTTATTTCTCACTTCCGGGTAATCAGCAAAACCTCCTTATCTATCCGGATTTTCCCGGCAGCGGAGAATCTTTCACATTTCTCTCCCTTTTTCAGATTTTTCTCTTTGCCGTCTACTATTTCCAGTTTGCTGTTTTCATTCTGATCTTTATTCGCCTCTATAAAACTCATAAGAAACGCAAGTCTGAATTGTTGCGCTCAGGAAAACCTTTCCTCCCTGATTGGATCTTCCTGCTTGTCTCCGCAAACCTTATTTACGAAGTGATCTATGCCCTGGCTTTTATTTTGTTCAATCTTCAATACTACAATCACCTCTTTAGCCAGCTCGCTAATCTGCTCCTGCTTATAGTAGTTATTGTTGTCTCCCTAAAGCACGATTCTCTCCTGCTTGAACTTAGGCTCAATTCATCCCCAAACATAAACTCATTTTTAAACAAAATCCAGGATGTGATTACCCCCGAAGAAACTCACGAAATTATTTCGGTCCTCCTGAAATTAATGAACGAAGAGAAGATTTACCGCAATCCTAATCTTAAACTCGAGTTACTTGCAAAGAAAATTGCCCTGCCTGTTAATAAACTCTCCCGGGTTATTAATACTAATTATTTGATGAATTTTTCTCAGTTTGTTAATAAATACCGCATCGAAGAGGCTATCGAACTCCTTAATAACCCCTCTGTCCGGATTGAGGAGATTTACCTGAAAGTCGGCTATTATACCCGTAGCACATTCAACCGCGCCTTTAAAATCCATACTGGACAAACCCCTACCGACTACTTTAAGTCCCATCATTAGCCCCTCTTTTGTTGCAAAACACAATTTGCAACATCCATTACTTGACTTTACTTCTTTTATTATTTTTATTATGTTCCGTATTTTTATTTTTTGGAGGCAATATGAAATCATTTGTTTTTTCTTTCTGTTCTCTCTTTTTTCTGTTTCTTTCACACTCTGCCTTTGCGCAATTCACTTACGTCCGAAATTATGGCACTAATTTGGCAGATGATAAAGGGAGCGAAGTGATTCTCACTTCAGATAATCATTATCTTGTAGTCGGAACTACCAAAATATTGAACCAATCAAATGCCGACATTTTTATTGCTAAATTTACTCATGATGGAGCTGCTGTATTTTCTAAAATATTTGAAACTTCCTATTACGATGAGGCAAGAGGGGTTGTCGAACTTGTCGACGGAAGCGGTTATATTATCATCGGAAAAACAAATGAATTTGATGACCAGGGGGATTGGGTTATTTTTAGAATTGATTTTAGCGGTAATGTCATTTGGAAAAAGTTTTTCGGAAATGTAGGCCTCGATGCCCCCGTCAGAATCCTGACTCTGTCAGACGGCAATTATGTCATTGTGGGTCAGGGTTATGGACAATTGATTGGAGTACCCAAAGAGATGGATGGCTGCTTTATTAAAATTAATTCTAATGGTGATTTCCTTAATGTTTATATAATTCCCGAGAATAAACGGGAATTCATAACTAACGCCTGTTTGGCTGCGGATGGCGGAATAGTAGCCTGTGGCTTTGTAAAACATCAAACTCAAAATAAGTACGAAGTATTCGTTTTTAAGCTTAAACCCGACTTTAATCAGGAATTTATAAATACCTACTCTTTTACTAGAGAAACTAAGGCTAATGCAATTACCCAACTTGAAAATGGTGAATTTATTATTGCTGGCTCCTATGACGTCGAAGGTAATGGCTTGTACCTCGACCCCTTGATTCTAAGAATTGATCCCGCTTCCAACCTTCTTAGATCCAGACAAATCACACAATTAAGGAATGACTCGTTTCTGGATATTAAACAACGTAAAGATGGTAAACTTGTTGCCTCCGGAAATTCCACTAAATACATGGTCTCTCCGGCAACTTCCAGTGCCGGCGTTTGGATTCTTGATACAAGCGGAGTTTATCGCTCCAGAAATGTTTTTGGCTCAAGAACTAACCATAGCTATGCAACTAATCTTAAGATCCATAACGACTCTCTTTTAATTCTTACTGGTTATGCTAATCTTAAAAACGACTATAGCGCTACTACTACCTATACTTTTTTCAATACCTTCCTGGCTAAGACTGACACCGGTGGGTTCCATCGCGAATATTATTTTAGTAAAAACGGACTTGACTTCGGCTCAGTCCCTGTCGGAAATAATGCCGGGGATACTCTGATTATTGTCAATAACGGTTTTGACCATCTGAACTATTCACTCCTTTGGAATAGCGGCAAACCCCCTGTTTTCGACCTGCCCAACGTGATTACTTCCCTTGATACACTTTATTCATCAGACACTCTTAAAATTATAGGTATTTATACTCCTTCTTCAATTAGCAATGATTCCTCCGCTTTCAATTTTCACTACGCAAAACTCGGCTGGTCATCCAATATCTTCAAACAACTCTATCTCAAAGGCACGGGAACTTCCTCAACTGATATCTCGGATAGGAGTGATATCCCGGCAACTTTCGCTATATTCCAAAATCATCCCAATCCCTTCAATCCTGGAACGCGCATTAAATATCAACTACCCGTAAAAAGTAGAGTCCTGATTAAAATATATGATGCGTTGGGCAAAGAGATAACCACATTGGTGGATATGGAAAAGGAAGCGGGGGAATATGAAGAAATATTTGAAGCGAATAAGCTGTCAAGCGGGGTCTATCTGTGTCGCATAATCACTGGTGCTTTTATAAAAACAATTAAGATGATGTTTATTAAGTAATTGTAAATCGGTAGTTAGTGTCACGCATTTTGTTGTTTTTGAATTCATAGTACATTACTTGTCTTGATGAAATGTCCAAAATCTATTTTTCATTAAACATGAAAAAGAGAAAAAAGACTTAGCACATTGAACAAAGTCAATCCCCTGTACTTGGCTCAATTCTTTATTTTATTTACTGCGGACAGAGAAGAAAAGATAAGTGGAAACAGCAAGTGCCCCGAGGATAATTACTGGTCGGTACAATGATGAAAAGAATGGCTCTGAAGGTCTTTCCCCTTGTGTAAAGGGGAGTGAAGTGTTCTCGAGTTTTGAAAGATCATCAAACAGCACTGTATCAGTGTGTGTTATGGAAAAATTGTTTACTCCCCTCCCATAAATATAATATCCATCTGCTTTTAATGTGCGCGTTACGGTATAGTCCGCGAAAAGCCCATCCCGGGATAGATCTGAATAGTGGACTGAAACGTCTTCCAAAGTGTAGTTAATTTCCCGGTTTGACTCAGCGGTTTGGTTTACCGGGGCAAGAAGACTTTTGAGCTTTCCTTCAAATACATTAAGGGGGAGAGGTGTATTAATCTTAATGGTGTATTCCCCCCCCTCTAATTTTGTTGAAAGCTGCCTTGCCGATGAGTCTATAATCTCATAAAAGATTTCCAGGTTCGATTTAGCACTTTCCCTTCCCTGCGATAGTGCGGGTATATTGAATGCTACTAAAATAACCAGGAAAATCAGAGTCCGTCTTCTCATCGTCTATATTTTCATGCCTCTTAGTCTTCTTACTCTTTCTTCAATCGGAGGATGTGTGGAAAAGAGCTTCATGAATGATCTTCCCGATAATGGATTCACGATGAACATGTGGGCAGTAGCAGGCTCTGAATGACTTACACCCTTAATTTGGTTTGCGGTGCTTAGTTTTTCTAATGCAGAAGCAAGCCCCAATGGATTTGCCGCAAAACGCGCTCCGCTTTCGTCAGCCAGGTACTCGCGTGACCTCGATATCCCCAGCTGTATTAAGGTGGCAATTATCGGAGCAAGTATTATCATTAACAATGAGGCAATCCAATTGTCATCATCATTCCCGCCTCGCCCAAAGAAATAAGCCCACTGTGCCATTTGAACCAGAAATGATATTGTACCGACAAATGTTGCAACTACTGATCCGATTAAAATATCCTTGTTCTTTATATGTGCAAGTTCATGAGCAAGTACACCTTCGATTTCTTCAGTATTCAGTATTCTCAAAATTCCGGTTGTAACCACAACTGCAGAGTTCTGTGCGTTCCTGCCGGTTGCAAAGGCGTTTGGGGTTGGATCGTCTACTGCATATAGCTTGGGCATTGGAAGTCCCGCTCTGACTGTTAAATTCTCTACTAATGAAAATAGCTTAGGCGCACTGTTCCTGTCCAATGGCTTGGCTCTGTACATTTTCAGCACTATTTTATCAGAAAACCAGTACGAACCAAAGTTCATTACCAGGGCTATGACGAAGGCTATCATCATGCCCCCTTGCCCGCCAAGCATGTTCCCTGCAAACAGGAAGAGAACAAACATTAAGGTCATTAAAAATACTGTTTTTATTGAGTTCATTAAGTCTCCTATTAGTTTTTTCTGATTAGACAGAAATTAGATCGAAAAGGTTCATAATTTATGGCCGTATTTTTCATTTTGTTACCACTTTTAACCCTGTAATCCCTATCATAATTAGGGTGATAAAAAATAATCGCAAGAAATCCTTCTCTTCCTTGAACAGGATTATCCCTAAAATTACAGAGGCAATTACCCCTATACCTGTCCAGACAGCATACCCGGTTCCGATTGGCAGGGTCCTTACTGCATACGAAAGAAGCAACATGCTTATCACCATGCAAATTACCGTTATGATTGAGGGAATTATCCGGGTAAAACCGTCTGAGTATTTCATGCCGATTACCCAACCTGCCTCGAATAATCCCGCAATAAAAAGAAGTAACCACGCTGTGTTTGTGTTTAATACCGGGTATTTCATTTCAGTCTTAGGAGATAATCGGAAATTTTCCCGAGGTCTTTTACGTCCTGATTGCCATAAGATGGCATTATTGATCTGTATTTTTCTTTGAACTCCTTGAGTCGTCCTTCTTCTACATAGTCTGCTGGATTGCGCAGATAATTGATAAGTTGCTCTCGGTCATAGTGTTCACTTAATGCATATAGTGTTGGACCCATAGGTGTGCCTCTTAAGTCAGCTCCGTGACACGTTACACAATTGAGACGGTCAATAAGGAGTTTCCCTTCATCTTCGTACGTTTCCGTTGTGCTGGATTCATTGTTCATTACCGGGTGCGTCTCTTCTTTTCTGAGTATCCGTTGCATTATAAAGAGTATTACGAATGCTCCAAGTATCACCACTGTCCAGATTTGTGCTTTAGACATTTTTTTCCTTTTATTCATTTTCAATAATTGCGTCGTAGTAAACTTTGAATGATTTGATTGATTTGAATATTGCTTCCGCAAGTTGATTTTGTCCCTCTTCGCTTTTTAGGAAAGCAGCATCCTTGGGATTGGACAGAAATCCCGCCTCTACTAGTACCGAGGGCATTGACGCCCCTACTAGTACGTAAAATCCGGCTTGTTTCACTCCTTTGGAGGCAATATCCACCCCCTGACGAACGTGATTATCCATAATTTCTGCAAACTTTTCTGAATAGCGCATATAAGAAGAATGTGCCATTGTTACCAGTATGAAATTTTCGTCAGTAAGTTTTTGATAACGGTCCTGATTGTCTTCAAACTTTATAACACTGTTCTCAAACTCCGCAATTGCTATGGCTTCTTCTGTTCTTCCGGGTCGTAGAAGATATACTTCAAAACCATTCGGTCCGGTGTTCTTTTTAGGTACAGAGTTACAGTGAATTGATATGAACAGTTTTCCGTTGTTTTCATTTGCTATTTTTCCCCGTTTGTATAACTCAACAAAGTTATCGGTCGATCGTGTATAAACAACTTTTACTTCTGGCATGTTCTCTTTCAGAAGCCTGCCTATCTTTAGCGCAAGTGCAAGATTAATCTCTTTCTCTTTGATGTTGTTTACTCCAATCGCCCCCGGATCCTTACCTCCATGCCCGGGATCGAGTACAATAACATCAAAAAACCACTTGTCTTTTTCATTTTTTTCGTTTTTTGCTTTCTCGCGGAATGTTTTGTTGTGCATTGTGACCAGAATGTCGTTCCCCGAGTTTATTACTTCATAAGTGCTTAAATTCTTGTCAATGCTTAGGGAAAGCGTGCTCTCCCCCTTCTCTGTTTCCAGGATGATTTTTTTAATCAGTCCTTTGGGTGAATTGTGTTTTAACAATGATGGATTAATGTCTCCTTTCGGAAAGACAATTTTAATTATCCCGTTATTAATTGTATGCGTATATTTCCCGAGTTTTACCCCTCCCTTAAGTGTTAGAAGTGTTCCGTTTGCTTTTTCATCTATTACCAGGTTGAGTCCGACTTTGCTTTCGCTTTTTTCTTCCTCTTTCTCTTCGCTTTCTGTTGTCTGTTTATCCTCTTTTGTGTTCTTCGAAATCACTGATAAATCTTCTCCAAAACAACGATTTAGTAGCGAAGTTGTGTACTCAAGCGGCAAGTAAATTCCGTTCTCTTTTATCTGTGAGGATAAAGGAAGCTGTATTGTTTCCGATTTGTTGGTTTCTTTATTATAAAGTACTACAAATGGATTTTTTGCGGTTAATTTAAGAGTGTGTCCTTTGAATTTAAGTTCAATCTTGGCATTTTCAGGATTTACATAATAACCAAGTCCGTATGCTTTAGCTAGTTCCAGAGCGGATATATAGGTTATCCCCCCTTTTTGAAATGCGGAAACCTTCCCCTCCTTTCCTCCAACGGAAAGTGCTACCTTGGAATTCTCCGTCTGGGAATATGCTCCCCCACTAAGGACGAGAATTAAATATAACAAAATTGCAAAAAAAATGTTTTTTCTAACCGGCATTCAAAAGTAATTTGTGATGAAATTTCTTAAAACTGAGTTATAATTTACTCTTTTTTTGCTATACACTTCAATAGAAAAGAACAGGGTTCAATATAGCGTTTCCTTAATTAATTCATTTCCCCTCGGTTTTTTCCCTGAGATTTGAATTGCTTCAAGTAATCTGTTGGTAACTGGTTCAATCTTATTATGAAGATCCGTAAAGATCTCGGCAATTACCTCCCCTTTTTTAATTTGTGTGCCTGTTTTAGGATACAAGATGATTCCGGCTTTGGGATCGATTTTATCTTCCTTTGTTAGTCGCCCTGCACCAAGCTCCAATGATGCAATCCCGATTTGATATGTATCCACTGCAGTTAGAAATCCTTTTGCCGGAGCATGTATTTTTTTATGGTATCTTGATTCTGGATATAATTCCGGTTGAAGAAGATATTTTATATCTCCCCCCTGCAGTTTTACGATTTCTAGAAATTTATCAAATGCTTTTCCGTTTTTAATAAGTTGCTTTGATATCTCTACCCCCTCCTCAACTGAACCGGCTTTCCCGCCAAGGAAAATCATTGCACCCGAAAGTGTGAAAGTCAGTTCGCAAAGGTCTTTTACGTATTCCCCTTTCAAAACTTTTACTGTTTCATATATCTCAAGCCAGTTCCCAATGTAATTCCCAAGGGGCTGATTCATATCCGTTATAAAAGCAATCGCTTTTTTGTTAAAAGCTTTTGCGGTTTCTATTAGAGATTTTGCAAGAAGAACTGAATCTCCGTGCTTTTGCATAAAGGCACCGTTACCGGTTTTCACATCTATTACAAATCCTTCAGCTCCTTCAGCAAGTTTTTTACTCATAATACTTGCCGTTATTAGTGGAATTGACTCAACGGTTGCCGTAACATCCCTGAGGGCATAAATCAATTTGTCAGCCGGCGCTATCTCTTTTGTCTGCCCAATCATAACTCCCCCTGCCTTTGCAAGTATATGGCGGTAGCCCCTTAATCCAATGTTGGTTCTAAAGCCGGGAATAGATTCCAGCTTATCCAACGTACCCCCCGTATGCCCCAGACCGCGCCCTGAAATCATTGGTACTTTGACCCCGGATGACGCTACAATCGGAGCAAGGATCAAAGAGGTTTTATCCCCCACCCCGCCTGTAGAGTGTTTGTCTATTTTTGCTCCCTTTATAGCTGAAAGATCTATAACTTTCCCGCTGTGAAGCATTATCTTTGTCAGCGCGGCAGTCTCTTCTTTTTTCATTCCCTTGTAGTAAATTGCCATTAATAGTGCTGACATTTGATAGTCTGGAATTTTGCTCTTTATAAAACCGTCGATTATATAATGTATTTCTTCACCGGTTAATGCGTATCCGTTTCTTTTTTTCCTTATTATTTCTACTGTGTTCATATTTTTTCTGTGTTAAATAGTTACATTTTTGTAATGATTGATTTCCGGTAAGCCATTCACGGAAACAAACGTGATTACATCTACTCTGCATAACTGATCGGTTAGTCTGTTTACATATAAATAAAACTCTGCCACTTTTTTGATTTTGCTTAGTTTATTCTGCTTGACTGTCTCCTCCGGAGAAACTGTGTCCTTTTTGGATTTTGATCTGACTTCCACAAAAACAAGCGTATCCTTTTCCTTCGCCACAATATCAACTTCCCCGACATTTCCGTATCGGAAGTTTCGTTTAACTATCGAATAACCGGACTTAATCAGATAACTGACCGCCATTTCTTCATATGCATCCCCTTTTTGTTTGGTTGTTTCAGTCATTCGATTTTTCTCCTTCGAGTATCCGAGTTAAGAAAGTTTTTCTGTGATATTCGGTTATCCCGAACTTTTTAATACTTTCAATATGGTCCTTTGTCGGATATCCTTTATTCTGTTTCCACTTGTAATCAGGGTATGTGCAATCTAGTTCAAGCATGATGGAATCTCTCACAACTTTTGCAATAATTGATGCGGCGGCTATTGTTAGGGAAAGTCCATCCCCCTTGATTACTGTTTTTATCTTTGGATCGTTTTTATATGTTTTGTTACCATCAACAAGTATAAATTCCGGAGTTATTGCTAAGTTATTCACCGCCTCCTCCATTGCTCGCATGGTAGCTTGGAGTATATTGATTTTATCTATTACCCCGTGAGAAACAACGGAATATGAATAAGCTAAAGCAATCTGCTTTATTTCTTCGGATAATTTCCCCCTCATTGAGGCGGATAATTTTTTCGAGTCCTTTATCCTCCGGTTATTGTAATCAACCGGTAGAATGACTGCAGCCGCTACTACCGGACCAGCGAGTGGACCCCTCCCCGCTTCATCTACTCCCGCAATTAGCTTGATGCCGTTAACCCGGTATCCGTCGTCAAATTTTTTCATACACCCGCATATATTGCCACTAGTCCTGCAATCATTGCAATTTTCAGGATTCCACTTATGTTTTTCATATTTCGCTTACTGTTATCGAGATAAAAAAGTTTATAAATAATAATTAAAAGTGGGTTTACTACCAACATCACAATAATGAAATATTCGATCTTGTAAACTCCGCTTATATAAGGATAAAAAGTAAAAAGCATAAGCAAGAACAACACCCCCGTTGCAAGATTCAATGCTTTTTTGCTACCTGCAATTATCGGGAAGGTCACGATTCCAATTTTACGGTCCCCTTCAATATCCTCTATATCTTTTACTACTTCCCTGACAAAGTTGATTAATAATGCAAAAATAGCGGGAATAATTCCCCCGCCTATATTATCTGCAAGCAATCCCCCGTATATAAAAGCCATTCCCGTCATAAACGAGACAGTGAAATTCCCCGCTAAAGGTACTCGTTTGAGTTTGTATGAGTATATAAAAATTATAACCGTTGAAAATAATACAAAAATCAACGCTTCAACTCCGGCCCAGAAAGCTAAATCAAGCGAAAGAAGAACCAAAAATATATACAGAATAAAAGCCCCCCTTAGAGTTATTTGCCCGGATGGTAATATTCTGTCTGGTCGATTTATTTTATCAATTTCCAGATCATAATAATCGTTGATTACATTTCCTGCAGCACCTGCCAACCCTCCGGATAAAGCAGCTAGTATTGTTTCCGGCCGAAGGTTCCCCCCTTTTCTGCTGATCATATAAGCAACAATTACCGACATTACCGTAATTACAAAATTTAGTGGCCTGATGATTTTGTAGACCGCTAATAACTTTTTTAATAAGACCATAAAATACTATATTTAAAAGCTAAAAAATAAAATGCAATATAAATTTTTTACTGACAATTATTAAATAATAAATACTGGTTTAATGGAATATAAACAGGCCAAAATAGGTAAATTACTGATTGAGATAATTCCGGATAGGTGCGATTTCTGCGGGTGCTGCGTGGGTGTATGCCCTGAAGACGCAATCGAACTTAAAGAGGCGGAGATTAGAATCATCGCCGAAAATTGCACTAATTGTTCGAAATGTATTTGGTCCTGTCCGATTGAAGTTATAAAATTTAATAAAGAGGGGATCCTCGTGTAATATGAAAAATTACTACGATATAATTGTGGTGGGTGCTGGACCCGCCGGATCAGTGGCTGCGAGATATGCCGCTCGGCATGGGGTTTCTGTTCTTTTACTGGAGAAGGACCGCGATGTCGGCTATCCGGTTAGATGTGGTGAAGCAGTAAATAAATCCCGTATTACTGAGTTTATTGACCCCGATGAGAAGTGGATTTGTGCACATATTAATAAATTTCGCTTCGTCGCTCCGAATGATAAGGAAGTTACTCTTCAATTCAGAGAGGAAGGATATATTCTCGAGAGAAGAATATTCGACTACCAACTTGCAAAACTTGCTTCCGAGGAAGGCGCCGAGGTTGTAACACGTGCATATGTTAACGGACTGATAATAGATGAAGACTGCGTTCGCGGTGTAAAGGCATTAATTAGAGGGGAAGAAATTAAGATAAAATCGAAAATTGTTATCGCTGCTGATGGAGTAGAGTCTCGGGTGGGACGATGGGCAGGCTTGAAAACTCATATTGATTTCCGTGATATGGAAAGCTGCGTACAGGTTACGGCATCAAATATTAACAACATCAATCCGGACACCTGCTACTTCTATTTCGGCGAGAATGTTGCCCCCTCAGGATATTTCTGGATTTTCCCTAAAGGAAATCATATTGCTAATATTGGTCTGGGAGTTAGCGGAATCATAGGAAAAAAGAAATCCGCACTGAAATATTTCAATCAATTTATGGAACGAAGATACCCGGATGCTCCTTTCCTTACTTCTATAGCTGGCGGAGTCCCTTGTTCTGTTACATTAAAAAAAATCTCTTCGAATGGTATTATCATGACGGGAGATGCGGCTCGACAGGTAAATCCTCTTACCGGTGGGGGTATTTCAAGTGGAATGATTGGCGGTAGTATTGCAGGGGATATTGCCGGACACTCAATCAAACGTAATACAACTGACTACTTATCAAAGTATCCGGAATTGTGGCATCAGCAGGTCGGGAAAAAACATGAAATTTATAACCGGATAAAAAACGGTATTTATAATTTTACTGACGATAAATTTAATAAGATTGCCGATTCTGTCCTTAAATTGCCCGACGACAAAAGAACTCTTCGCAATGTTTTTACAACTGCTTTAATCAACCAGCCCTCTCTCTTATTGGATGTGGCAAAAGTATTCATTTATTAAAGACAAGGACCTTATGAGACTATTTGGCTTTCCTTTGATTCTGTTCATATTTTTCAGTGCTTTTCTTTACTCACAAACATCCGAGAGTTCTAAAAGTCAATTGCCTCTTGCCTTTGATGAAAAGCGTGATCCATCTGTCGATTTGAAATATGCTGTTACACTGGCTAAAAAAGAAAAGAAGAATATTCTCTTGGATGTGGGTGGCGAATGGTGCATTTGGTGCAAACGGTTGGATGAGTTTTTTGAAGCTGACACCGTATTGAATAATTTTTTACGTCAAAATTTTGTAGTTCTGAAGGTTAATTACAGCAAGGAAAATAAAAACGAAAAATTTCTTTCAAAGTACCCTAAAGTCGCTGGTTATCCTCATTTCTTTGTGTTGAACAGAAACGGCAGGTTTTTGCATAGTCAGAATACTGGTGATTTGGAAGCGGGAAAAGGTTATGACTTGGTTAAAATGATGTCCTTCTTAAAAAAATGGGCACCGAAAAAATAGCGGTATTTATTCGTCCTTTAAATCGCGGGTCATAAGATCGTTTGTTGATTTTATCGGATCTTTATCTTCAAAAAGCATTTTATAAACTTCGTTGGTTATCGGAGTTTCAATTTTGTATTTCATCGCCAACTCCCTTGCACTCCGGGCTGTTTGTACCCCTTCCGCATAGGCAGTCATGGATTTAAGAATGTCTTTTAACTTCATTCCCTGACCGATTTTCTCCCCCACATGCCTGTTCCTGCTGTGCCTGCTCATGCATGTAACAATAAGATCCCCCATTCCGGAAAGACCTGCGAACGTCTCGTTCCTCGCTCCCATTGCAACTCCCAGCCTGGTTATCTCTGCTATGCCTCGGGTCATAATCGCAGCTTTTGTGTTATCACCAAATTTAGCTCCCTCAATTATCCCCGCCCCAATAGCTATAACATTCTTAAACGCTCCTCCAAGTTCAACACCTAAAATATCCGTGGCAGAGTAGACTCGAAAGTATGAGGTCATGAATGCGGCCTGAACTGTTTTCGCTGTTTCCTTGTCTTTGGAAGCAGCTACAACTGCAGTCGGAATTCGGAGACTCACTTCTTCAGCGTGGCTTGGGCCTGATAGGACGCTGATTTGTGATGTGTGTATATCGGCAAAAACATCTTTTAACATTCCTGACATTGTTAGGGTCGATTTGATTTCTATTCCCTTTGATACACTCACAAAAATTGAGTTCCTTACCGAACTAAACTGGATTTTTTTTACTACATCCCTTAGGAATTGAGACGGAATTGCAAGAACAATTAGGTTTTTATCATCGGTAGCTTCTTCTAGATCGTGTGTAATATTAATTTCGTCAGGAAGGTCAATCCCCGGAAGATATGTTTTATTCTCTCGTGTTTTGTGAATTTGTTTAGCATAGTGCCTGTCAGACTCCCACAACGTGACTGAGTGTCCATTATAATGTAGCAGTACTGCAAGAGTCGTTCCCCAGGCACCTGCCCCTATAACAGATACTTTCACGACTTCGTTTTCTTCTTAAAGTTCACCTTGCTTTCACTCCCATTGATTATTCTTACAATATTCTTTCTGTGCGTATATAATACAAGCAATGAAAGGATAATCATGAAAGGCAGTAAAGTATTATACCCGGTAATATGAACGTGAAATAAATTTTCACGGATTATCATCGTCAGAGGAATTGAAAGCGCTGCAGTCATCGAACCGAGCGATACGTATCTTGATAAAAGAAGTACTATAAGAAATACACCAAGCGCAACAAGTATGTCCACGGTAACAATGGTTACTAGAATTCCAAGTCCGGTTGCAATTCCTTTACCCCCGCGGAAATCGGCAAAAACTGACCATACATGCCCTATAACAGCAGCTGAACCTGCAATTATCTGCACCAATGTGAAATCATCAAATGGTGTTAGGTTGTTAAATGGAAAATTACCATAATGAAGTCGCGCAATTATTACTACAGCAAGAACTCCCTTTAAAGCATCCAGAATGATTACTAACAAACCGTATTTCCATCCTAATACTCTCCACACATTCGTACCACCTGCGTTTCCACTACCATGATTACGAATGTCAATTCCGCTTACCATCTTAGAGATAAGTAAACTGGTCGGAATTGCACCTGCTAAATAGGATAATACAACTATTAGCGTTAAAAGATACATATTTATACTTTCAGATTTTTTTAAGTTGTAAATTTACGAAATTTTCTTTTATTCTAAACCCCAATAAAAACTACCTGTCATTTCGACCTCTTCGCCCCAGTATTATCTCCTTCATTAATGTAATGTCCTCTGATGTGGTAATTTTGAAGTTTAACGGCGATCCCTCCACGAAGTTTATCTCATAGCCCGAATTATATACCAACATTGATTCATCCGTGGCAATAAAACCACTATCCCCTAAAAACCGAAATGCTTCATTGATGATTTCATACCTGAAGATTTGTGGCGTTTGAATACTCAGTAAATGCTTCCTTTCCGGATATTCAAGAAAACTGTTTGTTGCCTTTATTATGGTGTCCCTGACTCCGGTTGCTACTACAGCGGTCCCTTTTTCCTTGGCGGTTTTCAGCGCCTTTTTTAGTATCTCCGGAGGAAGAAGCGGTCTTACTGAATCATGAACAATAATAAGGTCTCCATTCTTCATTGATAAACTTCTTAGGGCATTATGTACTGAATGTTGCCTTTCCTTTCCTCCGGATACAACTTTTATTGGTTTGCTGAATCCATATTTTTGAGCAAGTTTTGCTGGTATGTTTTTGTACTCCTCGCTTACCGCTACTACTATTTCGTTCACTTGTGAACATTTGTTGAAAATTCCAAGTGTATAAGCCAGAATTTCCACACCGGCAACTTTACGGTATTGCTTTGGTAATGTACCGCCGATTCTTGTCCCGCTTCCGCCTGCCGGAATTATTACAGCTGTTTTCATCTTCTGGATTTATTATTCCACCATCATCGCATCACCATAGCTGAGCATTCTATACCCTTCCTTTAATGCGCGTTTATATGCTTTCATAGTTAGCTCGGTCCCGCCAAAAGCACAAACAAGCATAATTAAGGTGGATTGCGGATTATGAAAGTTGGTGATAAGTTTCTTAGTTATCTTAAAATCATAAGGTGGATAAATAAATTTATCTGTCCAACCTCGATTCTCTCTTGCAAATCCCTCAGCCGTAACACTGCTCTCAAGCGCACGAACTGTGCTTGTTCCAACTACAACAACCTTTTTTTGGTTTGATATTGCTTTGTTGATTATTTCAACTGAAGATCTTGGAACATGAAAATACTCCGAGTCCATCCTGTGCTTCGTTAGGTCTTCTACTTCTACATCGCGAAAAGTGCCAAGTCCTATATGCAATATAATAGGAGCTATTTCAACCCCTTTCTTCTTTATTTTTTCAAGCAGACGATTTGTAAAGTGAAGCCCTGCAGTCGGCGCGGCAACTGATCCATCAACTTTAGCGTATACTGTTTGATAATTTTCTCTGTCGCCTGGCTCTGAATCTCTTTTAATGTATGGCGGCAATGGCGTTAACCCTATTTTTTCTATAATTTCCAGTACATTTGGCTTATTAAAACGCACCGTCCTTCCTCTCGAGGTCGTGTTATCTATAACTTCGCACCACATACCATCCTCAAAGTAAATTTTGTTGCCAATCCTCACTTTCCTTGCAGGATCAACAATAACATCCCATATCCACTCGGTTGTATTTAATTCCCTAAGTAGAAAAACTTCGATTTTTGCATTCGTTTTTTCTTTCCTGCCGTAGAGTCGGGCTTGAATAACTCTTGATTCATTTACAACCAAGACATCCCCTGATTCCAAATGATCAATAACATTCGAAAAGACTTTGCTCTCAATACCTCCCGTTTCTTTGTTTACAACCAATAATTTGGCTTTATCTCTTGGACTTACGGGATATTTGGGAATATTCTTTTTTACTAAGTTGTAATTAAAATCTGATAATTTCATTTCATACCTTTAATATTTATTGACCTTATTCTAACAATAATTTTGTACCGGGAGGACATTTCCCTCCCGGTATATCGATTTATTATTTCTTTTTCGCTTTTGCTCTTAATTCAGTCACAACTGCTCTTGCTGCTGCAAGTCTTGCAATCGGTACTCTGAACGGACTGCAACTAACGTAGTTCAAACCAATCCTATGACAGAATTCTACTGAAGATGGTTCGCCACCATGCTCACCACATATTCCAACTTTAAGATTTTGCCTTATACTTCTCCCTTTATTTACACCAATCTTCATCAGTTCGCCAACTCCGGCTTGGTCTATTGCTTCGAACGGATCTACTGGTAATATTTCTTTATCTACGTATAGCGGTAAGAATTTACCCGAATCATCTCTGGATAATCCAAATGCGGTTTGCGTAAGGTCGTTAGTTCCATAGCTGAAGAATTCTGCAACTTGTGCGATTTCGTTAGCAGTAATCGCGGCACGGGGTAATTCGATCATTGTCCCTACCAGATAATCGAATTTGATCTTTTTCTCCGCCATGACTTCTTTTGCAACTCTTCGAACTATACCTTCCTGTAACTTTAGCTCGTTAACGTGTCCAACTAATGGAATCATGATTTCCGGTTTAACTTTTACTCCTTCCTTGATTGATTCTGCCGCCGCTTCAAATATTGCTCTTGCTTGCATCTCTGTGATTTCGGGATATAAAATTCCTAACCGGCATCCTCTGAAACCAAGCATGGGATTAAATTCATGTAATGAATGTATTTTATCTATTATTCTCTGCGGACTCACGTTTAATCCCTTTGCAACTTCTTTAATTTCTTTATCCGTTTGCGGAAGGAATTCATGCAAAGGCGGATCGAGTGTTCTTACTGTCACCGGATAACCTTTCATTGCCTTAAATATGCCTTTGAAGTCAGCTCTTTGGAATGGAAGTAATTCTGCTAATGCCTTTTTCCTGTCTTCTAAAGTTTCTGAGAGAATCATTTTCCTGATGGATGTGATTCTCGATTCTCCAAAGAACATATGCTCCGTTCTGCAAAGTCCTATACCCTCTGCTCCAAATGCAATTGCGTTTGATGCCTGATCAGGTTGATCTGCATTGGTTCTTATTCCAAGACTTCTGTACGAATCTGCCCATTTCATCAAGTTATTATAAGTTTGAAACACCTTCGATTTTTTAGAATCCAATGTCTTGCTTATAAGGACTTGCACAACTTCTGATGGTTTGGTATCCAGCTTTCCGGCAATAACTTCTCCGGTCGATCCGTCAATGGAAATGAAATCGCCTTCCTTAAGTACTGTGGTTTGTCCTTCTACTCCTACGGTCCTGTTCTTGTAATTAACCAATAGTTTTCCGCAGCCTGCCACACAAACTTTTCCCATCTGACGGGCAACTAATGCTGCATGTGAAGTCATACCTCCACGTGCGGTTAAGATTCCCTCTGATGCATTCATTCCCTTTATGTCTTCTGGAGATGTTTCAACTCTAACAAGTACAACTTTATCTCCGTTGGCTGCCATTTTAACTGCATCTTCGGCACTCAGAGCAATTTTTCCTGAGGCAGCACCCGGCCCGGCATTCAATCCTTTAGTAAGAAATCTGCCCGCTGCAATCGCTTTCTTTTTCTCTTCTGGGTCAAAAACTGGCCTGAGTAATTGATTTAACTGGTTAGGTTCAATTCTCATGATGGCTTCTTCTTTGGAGATTAATTTTTCGTTCACCATATCAACTGCCATTTTAACGGCTGCGAAACCGGTTCGCTTCCCTACTCTGCACTGAAGCATCCATAGTTTTCCCTGCTGGATTGTGAATTCCACATCCATCATGTCTTTGTAGTGCTTCTCAAGAAGACTTCTGTATTTAATGAGTTCATTATAAATTTTTGGATTATCCTTTTTCAATTCTGCTATTGGCAGCGGCGTTCTTGTTCCGGCAACCACATCCTCACCTTGTGCATTAAAGAGATATTCTCCATAAAATACGTTCTCTCCTGAGGCGGCATCTCTCGTAAACGCTACGCCGGTTCCGGAGTCCTCCCCCATATTTCCAAATACCATGGACTGTACGTTGACTGCTGTTCCCCACGACTCGGGAATGTTGTTAAGCTTCCGGTACGTGATGGCTCTGTCATTCATCCATGATCCGAATACTGCACCAATAGCTCCCCACAACTGCTCTTCTGGTTTTTCAGGGAAATTGTGTCCGGTTTTATCTTTGATAGCTTTCTTGAATTCTGCAACTAACTCTTTTAAGTCCTCAGTTGTAAGTTCAGTGTCAAGTTTAATTTTTCTCTTTGCTTTTTTTGCATCAAGTATAACTTCAAATGGATCGTGTTCATGCTTATCAACTGGTTTAAGTCCAAGAACCACATCACCATACATCTGTACGAATCTTCTGTATGAATCATATACAAACCTTGGATTGTTCGTTTTCTTTATCATCCCCTCTACCACTGCATCGTTTAGTCCAAGATTAAGAATGGTGTCCATCATACCTGGCATTGATGCTCTTGCTCCGCTTCTTACTGATAAAAGCAGTGGGTTTTTTGCATCGCCGAACTTTGCACTCATTGCTTTTTCAACTCGCTCTAATGCTTGCTTCACTTGAGCAACTAACTCCTTAGGATACTTGTTTTTATTCGCATAATAATATGTACACACTTCTGTTGTTATTGTGAATCCGGCTGGAACGGGTATTCCTATGTTAACCATTTCCGCTAAATTGGCTCCCTTTCCTCCCAATAATTCTTTCATCTGTGCCTTCCCTTCGGCTTTTTTTCCGCCAAAGAAATAGACATACTTTTGTTTTGTTGCCATTCTTACCTCCGTTATGTTGATTTATTTCGTAACTGCAAATTGTTCTTAACTTCAGTTACTCGGTTTAATATTATATTATTTATTTCTTTTTCATTATCAAATCTGATTTCTATCTTTAGATAAAAAATATCGATATCATCCAGTTCCTTTAAATAGGAAAATAATCTTACCGCGTCTTTTTGTGTGGTTATCACAGAGTGCACATTCAATGCATAAAATTCTTTCCTGATCCTTTTAATATCATCCTCAGTATAAAACTTGTGATCCCTTAACACTATATGGTTTGCTGTTTCAATGTTTATCTTCTTAAGTGCATTAATAAAGGAATATGGATTTGCAATTCCACTCACTACCAGACTTTTTTGTCCCACGAATTCTTCTGGTTTGTAATGAAGATTGCTTTTCAGGTCCACAAACCCAACTGTTTCATAGTAACCATTAAAAACTTTTTTCCCCTGAAAGTGCCTTGTTGTGCTTTCACCAATTTGAGCTATCTCCGAAAATTTTCTGTTTATCACAATAACGTCCCCCCTCTTCACTGACTCAATCGGTTCCCGCATGTTCCCCGTAGGTAACATCATCCTTCTGTAACGATTTGATGTTATTAAATGCCTCTGCTCAAAAATCACTACGTCAAGATCACGATTGATCCATCTGTGTTGAAACGCATCATCAAGTATTATCACATCAATCTCTGTTTCTTTTAATAAACGCTTGGCACCATAAACTCTGTTCTCTGAAACTGCCGCTGGTATACGGCATTCAACCACACATTGAAAAATTTCATCCCCGCTCTTCTCTACGCTTGTAAGAATTTCTCCCTTTTTTGATACCAACAGATATCCCTTTGATTTCCTTCCATATCCCCGGCTAAGTATCGCCGGTCGGTATCCCTTTGATTTTAATAGTTCTGCTATATAAATAGTCAAAGGTGTTTTTCCTGAGCCCCCAACTGTCAAATTTCCTACTGAAATAATCGGAACGGATACTCGCTTCGCTTTAAATACTCCCTTGTCAAACAGAAAATTTCTGAACCTTATGATCAATTCATAAATCGGTGTTAATGGTATCAATACTATCCTGATCAGATCAAGAAATTTCATGCGGCAAATACTCCGGCATTTCTTTGCATCGTTCTCAATTTCTCACCGCATTCAGCAATAACAGACGACGTTTCTTCGTAGCTCGCATCTTTATTGATCATAATCGGTTCCGAATATATGAGCCTGACTTCAGAAAAAGGCTTCGGTATTTCAAACTCATCCCAGCTCTTGAGCACATATTTACTTTTATAACCTACCCCTAATAGAATCAACGGTACTCCGCTTTTTTTCGCCGAGACTACCGCTCCTGCTTTTAACTCTTGTCTCGGTCCTCTTGGTCCGTCAGGTGTGATACATACACATCCTTCAAATTTTGCGTAATCCACCATTACCCCCAAGGATACTTCTCCCCCTTGAGAACTTGATCCTCGCGTTACTTTGTAATTCCACCTCTTAAGGATTCTTGCAAGTATCTCACCATCTTTGCTTTGACTGATTATCCCAAGCATCCTCATATTCCTGTGCATATACCATGGAATTAGCATCGTACCGTGCCAAAAAGCTAAAATGAAATTTTCACCCCTGTTCCTTAGTTCTCTTATACTCTCCTCGTTTTTTGCTTCCACCTTGTATGTTTTGCACAACAGATTAATCATTGTATAAAGAAGATGATTCCCTAAAAATCTCAGAACTCCGGATTTAAATTTCTTCAAATTCATCCGATTAAACTCGCTATCATTAATGCAGATCTCTCTGAAGCCGGCTCTTCTCCTAAAACTGTTCTTGATTTAAGTAATTCTTTTTTTATCTCCTCGCTCCTGGCCATAACTTCTCTCCCGCGGGTATAAATTCCGTTTTCCGTTAACTCACCTTGAATTAATTCCGGGACTACAGTCTTCCCCATAACAATATTTATCAATCCTATGTTTTTAAGCTTGACCAAGGTCCTCCCAATTAAATAAGTCAGGGGGTTCGCTTTATAAACTATTACCATGGGTAACCCCATTAAACCTGCTTCTAATGTTGATGTCCCCGATTTTACAATTCCAAGTGTCGCGTATTTCATAAGTTCATAAGTGAATCCTTTAATCACTTTCGGCTGATTATCCGCCAATAATCCTTCAAAGATTTCTCTTTCAATTCCCGGTGAACAGTTCACAACAATCTGAAGATCGTACTCTTCCGCCAATCTTCTTGCTCCCATTATGATCACCGGATACATTTCAAGGACTTCTTGCTTTCTGCTCCCCGGTTGTACAAGTAATATTCCTTTCGAGCTATCCAGATTATTTTCTATATAAATCCTGTCTCTCTCAGTAAAGCAATAATTATTTATCCTTTCAACTAACGGGTGTCCCACATAATCACAGTCCACACCATTATCTCGGTATAATTTTTCTTCGAATGGAAGAATTACCAGCATTTTATCCACTAATTTTTTGATCTTCGTTATTCTTCCTCTCCCCCATGCCCATATTTGTGGAGAGATATAATATATTATATTAACTCCTTCTTTCTTTAAACTCTTCGCAAGACTCAGATTAAATCCCGGATAGTCAATTAATACCGCATGCTTGATCCCCTGGTTTCTGACATGAGTAATTATTTCTTTTTTTACTCGCTTAATAAATGGAAGATGCTTGATCACTTCTACCAATCCCAGAAAAGACATTTTACTTACATGATACATCAGATTAACCCCCTCTTTTTGCATCTCATCGCCGCCTATTCCTGTAAAGGCTACTTCTGGCTTAAGTTTTTTGAATGCATGAACAAGTGCCGATCCATGCATATCTCCTGATACTTCGCCGGCTATTATCAATATTTCACTTCCCATTTTTTATCTTCTTTATACTCTTAAAAAGACAATCTTCTTAAAATGTGAATTAGCACAATGGTGATGATTACTATCGTAATGGCTTGCAGTGTTCTTCTTTCAGATTTTAATGCCTCTTTTATTTCCTGCTCTGGTTGACGCAGATTTTTATTTTGATATTTTGTCAGCCTCGGAATGAATCTGGGAACATTTTTATAGTACTCCTCATATTCTTTTCCGAATTCTTTTTTCAGGTACTCTTCTTCTTCTTTTACTATCATATAATACTGGAATACAAAATAGATTAACCCGAATATCTGGAAGTAAGGGAAAATAGCAAACGACATAACCCCTGCTCCGGTATAGATCAGTATGTTCCCCACATAAAGAGGATTTCGCACATATCCAAATGGCCCACTGATAACTAGATTAGTCCCTCCGACTTTCCCTGTTGTCCTCGTCTCGCTCCCCGCATAACTCACTCCCCAGAATCTGATAAACTCTCCTGTCAATATCAGTATAAACCCGGTAACTAAACTCCAAATGTTTGAATCCTGAAATACTAGCATTAAAATTACAAACGGTATAGGAGTATAACTTCTGTTTGTAAATAGAAATTTTGTGAGTCCTGATTTTTGTTCCATTAGTTTTTGCCTTTATTTTCTTTCCTTTTCCTACCCCAACAAATATACACTGCGCCTTTTTAATCCTGCTTGATGCCTTCTTTTTAGCCTCTTTCTCAATAACATTTCCGTCATTTTTCTTCTTACATCACTGAATGTCTCGAATTGTGAATAAGGAATCTTTTCTTTCTCACAGAATTTCAGCAAAGTCTCTTTCGCAAATATAAAATCACAATATTGTGCGGGACATCTGTCACTGCTCCCGTTACCTACATATATGGTATATTCATCGTCTCCACTGTACATCAATAAGTGATTGCGTTTGCAGTTCGCACAATCTCTGCATTCCTCATCCCTGTATGGATAATCCGTTTTCATGTCTGCGTTGTCGGAGTAAAACAGTTTGTTTGAAAAATATTTTATCCCCTTTATTTTCTCTTTCTCGAATATCCTCTCTATATAATAGTCGAATCCATCGCTTAACACATAGAACTCTATCTTGTTCTCACGCAGATATTGAACAAACTCATGAAAAGAAGGATCAATTTCCATTGTTTCAATAAAGTCATCCAGTTCTTTTTTCGGTACCGCTGGCAGCAATTTGAAAAGTTCTTTCCATCCTTCACTCCCGGAAATTTCCCCTGCGTCAATTCTGTTTACTACTGGTCCAATCTTCTCCATATCTCCGAAATTTAAGAACATCGATGCCCCGACATCTTTCAATGTGATGGTTCCGTCAAAATCTATGAACACTTTTATTTTTCTGTCCTCTGTTAACATTCCTGTCGCTTTATTTTGCAATTACCATCTTTTTTACATCTACGAAATTTCCGGCAACAAATCGGTAAAAGTAAACTCCCGACGGCAAATCATCTGATTGAAATATGTAATTGTTCCTGCCAACTTTGGTATCCGTTAATTCTATTTTTTTTATTTCTTCCACTCTGGAATTGTAAATTTCAATTCTTACATTCCTTTTTGTCGGTAGATAAAAACTTATTGTTGTAGTCGCGGAAAACGGATTTGGTACATTCTGATACAGGAAAATATCTTCTGTATCCCCGGCAATATAATTCACTCTGGCTATGTCTGATACCTGCTCAATCCCTCTTCTGTCTACTCTCACTACCCTGTAATATACTGTGCCGCTCTCTTCCGGTTTGATTTTATATTCATACTTTCCGGTATTAATAAAAACATCTGTCTCTATTGTTCTTAGCGTTATCCATTCTTCATCACCCTCCTCATCCCATTCCAATTGCTCAATCCTGTAAAACCTTACATCCGCTTTCCCTCCTACTTTCCAGCTTAATTTTACTGAATCTCCTTCAACTCTGGCAGAAAAATCAAGAATTTCCGACACATAAATACTGTTGCTGAATATTCTCTGACTGTACAGCCCGGCACCCCTTCCCCGCTTTTCCTTGAATACCGCTATCACACCATCATTTTGATCCCTGCAAATTGACAGATAACTCTTTTCTGAGTTTTCATTTACCGCAATTGGAATCCCATCCCTTGGCCACACCAACTCCCCCCTCTTATTGATTCTCTGAGCATATAGATCCGGTTTCTTTTTGGGTTGTCTTGAATCAAACCATGCTATTATTACCCCCCCTTGATTATCGGCTACTAAATTCTGTCCAAACTGATCTCCGTTTAATCTCATATAACTTACTCCCCCTGTTTCCCATCTTTCTTTTCCTTTTAACCAGAATTTTTGTACGAAAATATTCCTGTCTGACTGGTTTTCATTTATCCAACTTGTTATAATTGTTGAATCACTCGCTAAAATTGTTTGTGGATTGTAATTGTTCCCCTTCATCTTTGTCATTTGTTTCCCGTTCGCATCCCACAAAAGTCCTCCTCGTTCACTAAATATCTGATGGAAAATATTCTTTTCTTTTTCCTGTGTTTGCCATACTGCATATACAAGCTCAGAATTTAGCAGTATTGCTTTATAACTCAGTACTCTCGTTTTGTTCCCTGATAATTCCAGCGCTTTCTCATCCCAGTCAAGACTGTTGTCTCTTAAAAGTTTCTTTACAAATATTTTGTTCTTTCTCTCTGCATACTCTGCCCAAAGCATATATGCTTCTTGCTTGATAGTCGCTAGCACTGTCGGAATACTCATCTGGTTCGAACTTGAATCTATTGCTTCTCCGCTCAGAGGAAATTCATTTTCCCCTATAGCAGTCATTTTTTGCAATCGTAATCTGAAACTATATTTCCCGGCTGGTATTTTTTCAATATATAAAAGATAACTCGTTCCGTCAGGGTCTGTTGCTACTGAATATTCAATTATTTCACCATTCGTTTCAATAGCTTTTTTCCCGGATTCTCCCCATATTAAAAATCCGCTTTTATCAACTCTCTGGGCATATAGTTCTCCCTTTCTGTCCCTGTTATACTCTTTCCAGATTATTACCGTCGAATGATTCACTGCATTTGACACTACCGGTTTCTCTTTTGCAAAAACCCGGTTGCTGACTCTCTTCCCGTCTGCTCTGAAGCTTACTTTTCCGTTGAGATCAATGTGCTGATAATATATCTCGGATCTGCTTCCGTCAATTTTATCCTGCCAGACAACAAACACTCCCCCATCTGGATTCTCGCTTGTCACAATGTCTTTCGGATTCTTTACATCCTCAGCAATTTGGTTGTTTATTGCCGGATCGTTTACCCATTGTGCCTGCATCAATCCCGATAGAAGAGTATTTGCTATAAGTAAAAATATCCAAAATGTCGTACGGAATAACTTGTTCTTATGCAACAATATTAACATCCTCATTAAATCTTACACTTACAAGTTTGGATACCCCCTCTTCCTGCATTGTAACCCCATATAGTGTCTCGCAGGCTTCCATCGTTCGCTTGTTATGAGTAACCACAACAAACTGCGTGTTAATGCTGAACTCTTTTAGAATTTTTGTGAACCGGTCAACATTTGCATCATCTAGTGGCGCGTCAATTTCATCCAGAATACAAAATGGACTCGGCTTTACAAGATAAATTGCAAACAACAAGGCTATTGCAGTTAATGTTTTTTCCCCTCCGGACAGTAATTCAATTGATGTCGGTCTTTTCCCCTTGGGTTTCGCTATTATCTCAATTTTCCCTTCAAGAGGATCGGCAAATTCTTCGAGTTTTAAATCTGCTTCATCTCCCGGATTAAAAAGGCTTCCGAATATCTTAATGAAGTTCGTCCTGATTTTTTCAAATGTCTCCGAGAAAAGTTTTTGAGCCGTTGCGTTTATTTCTTCTATTGTCTTTGCTAAATCCTTTTCCGATTCCAGCAAGTCGTTCCTCTGCTTCTGCAGAAATTCCATTCTCGCTCGCTCTTCTTCAAATTCTGAATATGCAAGCAGATTGATCGGTCCCAAATTCTTTATTTGTGTCTTTAATTGCTGAACCTGATCTGTCCTGGCTTCAAAATCAAATGTTTCGTTATCATCAAACGCTTTTAATTCAAGCGGTAACGAATAGTTCTCTTTAAGATGCTCTTTTATGTTCTCAATTTTCATGTCTAATTCCCTCAGTCTTATCTCAAATGAGTGAATTTGATTTGAGAACCCCTCCCTGTCATCGCGGAATTTTTTCTGACTTAATTCTAAATTGTTTATCCTTCCTTTGACTTCCCTGTAACCCGCGTCTATCTCTTCCTTTTCTTTCTCTAAAACACTCCCTCTTTCAGATGCACCATCAAGATTATAACTGTTCTCATCCGCCACCGCTTCAAGGGTTATTAGTTCTTCTTGGTACTTTGTAATATCATTCTCTCTCTTGGCTATGGATTTCCTTGCATTATCTAGCGACTCATATCCAAACGAAATTACGTTATCGGCATTTTTCCTTTCTCCCGCTAAACGCTCTAATTCAAGATTTAGTCTGTTTGCACGGTTCAGGTGTTGATTGTATTCAGTTTCTGCCACCCTGACTTCTTCTTCATATTTTTCTCTTTGGAGTTCAATAGCCTCCTTTTCCCCCTTCTTCGTGGTCAGAAATTGGCTTAACGATTCCCTTTCATTATCTTGTTTGTTGGACGTGATAATTAAATTCTGAACCTCCCCTCTTGTCTTTTCAATTTCGTCAATCGTTTTTTTCTTTTCGTATTCAAACTGCCCGATTTGCTTCTCAACATTCGCCAGATCATTTATCAGTATCCTCCCTTTCTCCGAAAGCACCCGGAGATCAATCTGCCCGATTTCCTTCTCTACATACTCTATTTCCTTTATGATTGCACTAAGGTTATTTTGTCTGGCCGGTACTTCTTTCCTTAATGTTTCAAGTAGTTGTTTTCTTCCTAATAGTGTATCATCAAGTTTGGGTGCTGATCCCCCTTCAATTACTCCGCTCGCTTCTATAAAGTCCCCATTTAAAGTCGCATATCTGTATTCTGGATATTTTTTTGCAATCGCAAATGCATTCTCCAATGTATCAGCAACAACAATATCTTTAAGTATCCTTCTGAAAAATGGTTTCCATCTCTCTTCGCTTTTAATTACGTTCTCTGCCCAATTAATAAAACCCGGTTCCCTGGCAGCTTTATTTTTTTTTCTCTTTATAAAATATCTTTTCAACCGGTTGCTAAAACCACTCTTCGCATCTTGGTCATTGCTGTAAATATAAAATGAGGCTTTCCCAAAATTGGACATCTGTAAATACTCAACTCCCCGTTTCACCTCTTCAATCGATTCAACCAGTATATTGTTTAGATTATTTTTCAGTGCGGCTTCAATCGCAAAACGGTATTCATCGTCAGCATCACCAATGTTGGCTAACAGGTTTTTCTCCCCTCGGTTCCAACCTTCATTTTCAAGCAGCGCTTTTGCCCCCTTCGAAAATCCCTCAAGGTTGTCAATAAGATTCTGTAAAAACTGTATCTTTTCTTTAACAGAGTTTATTCCGGTCGTCTCTTTTAGCTCTTCCCCCTTTAACTCATTCAGCCTTTTTTCTAATTCTTCTTTTTCCCTTTGTTTTTCTGCATAAAACTCTTCTGCCTCTGCAAGTTTTTTCTCTACATCTTGCTTATCCTGTTGAAGTTCTTCCAAATACCCCACAGTCTTTGCCATGTTCCCCGTTAGGTTCTGTATCCTCTCATTCTGTGTCGTGATTTCGCTGTTCGTTCGGTTCAAACTTGTAACCGTATTGGTTAATTCACTCTCCTTTGTGGTTATCTCTTTGAATTTTTGAAGCGATTCATCTGAATATTTCTTAAAATTGATCTTCTTTGCCTCAAGATTTTCCTTCAGACCACTAACCAGTTTAATCAGTTCCTCTTTTTCTTTTTCTTTTTCGGAAATCTGATTAGTGATATTAGTTAACTTCCCCTTGCTTTCTTCTATCGTCTCTTCAATATTTAATATTTCATTATTCAGCTCTTCTATTTCCTGTGTATACTTATCTATGTTTTGCTGAACAGATTTCCTTCGCTCTTCCGTCACGGATAACTTCTGTTGAAGCGAGTGTATCCTGGCAGTGTTTTCCGTTATCTCATTTCTTTTTGCACCTAGTTGCACTTCTATTTCATTTAGCTTCACCTTTATTTCGTTAATCTCGTCATCCAGTCTTACAAGTTCACTCTCACATTGAATTTTCGACTGAGCAACTTCTTCCCGTTTTAATTTTAGCTCCCCCTTTTCCTTTTCATAAAGCGCATTCTCTCTTTCAATTAATTCGATTTCAAGTTCCCTCAGTGAGGTTGCCAGCGCATTATGTTTATCTGCCCTTTTTGCCTGTCGTTCCAGCGAACTTACTTTCTTCTCCACTTCACTCACAATGTCATTCACCCTTGTCAGGTCTGTTTTAACATCATCAAGCTTTTTAAGCGTCAGGCGTCTTCTTAATTTGTACTTGTTTACCCCCGCCGCCTCTTCAAACATTACTCTTCTCTCATCGGCTCGGTTACTTAAAATGGTCTCAACCATCTTTAACTCAATTACCGAATATGCATTTGAACCCATTCCTGTATCCATAAACAGATTCGTAATGTCCTTTAGTCTGCAGAGGTTCTTGTTTAGCAAATATTCGCTTTCCCCGGATCTGAATATCCTCCTGGCAATTGTTACTTCCGAAAACTCTGTTGGCAATATCCCCTTGTCATTCTCAATCGTTAGCGAGACTTCCGCCATCCCCATGGGTTTCTTGCTTGATGTTCCGTTAAAAATAACGTTCTCCATCTTGTCGGATCTTAAAGTACTGCTTTTTTGCTCTCCAAGCGACCATCTGATTGCATCAACTATATTTGTCTTCCCACACCCGTTTGGTCCGACTATTGCCGTCAGCCCGTGGTTGAAATTAACAACCGTCTTTTGCTGAAATGACTTGAATCCTAATATCTCTAATCTTTTTAAATACACTTTATACTTCTTTGATCTTGAATTCTTTTATTGTATGGAACAAATAATCCCCCCCCGAATTACTGTACTGCATTACCAGATAAACTACCGCAACTATAACCACCAGCACTAAAAAACCCGTTATATACACTCTCCCGGGAATTACGTCATATATAACATGCATCCCCTTTAATAATCTGTATATAACCAGAAGTCCGAATATTGCCAATATTATATACAGATAAACCACCAGTATATCCGCAGCAATCAGTCTGTAAAGCACTATCGCCAGCGGTATGGATAAAACCATTGGCAAAAACGACCACACCCCCGTATAGTATGCATTACTTAAATATACTTTATTCATCACAAACAACGAGCCGGTTTTTATTACCAACCCCACAAATGCCTCGAAAACAAATGAGAATGCTGACAAATAAAGCGTTGCCTCTATCGGATTCCATGAAAGATAACTTATTATATTCATTAGTTTTGTATTCCCGACAGAAACAAGCAGTTTCTCCAGGAATACACTCTCCCTCAAACTGAATAAAATGCTGCTCGTTATCAGTCCCATTACCCCCGCAACAATTATCGCCAATAGCGTTGTGTGAAATCCCGAGATAATTCGCATATCTCTTATATCTGCAAAAAAATTGTATGGCCTGATTAACGCCCTCGATGCGTCCTCCCTGAATCTTCTCGTTGAATTAGCAAGAAATCCTAAAAATAGCGCAAGCCCCAATCCGAAAATTATAAACACCATTGGCGAGTCATCTTTCTTTATCCCTAACGGAATTGTTACCTTCTCCGAGTTCTGAAGCTTCGAAGTGATTACCTTGTAACTTAATCTGCTTGTGTTTCTGTCCGTTCCAAGAATGCCAAGTTTTATCAATCCCTCTTCGTTGTATCCGCTCACTAATGAATTATAATCCCCGTAATAATCAAACATTGTATGACAAAAATATCCCGCCCCCTTCGTTTCTTCCTCATGTGTTATTAACTCATCAAAAAACTTCGCCTGTGCTTCATACGTGTGTGGGTTCGTGTACCCGCTCGAATGTCCGCCATTTGCCGTATATCCCGCTTCACCAATGAACACCTTCCCCTCTCCCCATTTTTCCTTTAACGATTCATAATAACTCAACGCCTCTTTAACTGGAACATTTAACATCTCCACACCAATCATATCAAGCAAGTTCTCATTTACCTCATAATTGATAAACGATGCATATATCATTTTGTTATATCCCGAGCGCACCTCTTTATACATGTTATTAAGATAGTACAAATGCGCTTCTGATGTCCCAAGATACCCTGTCCCTAGTCCAACCCCCGCAATTACCGTATAGTTATTATACGCCTTTAAAAATCTCGTCAGATAATTTTTACTCCTGTCAAAGAATAAATAATCTTCTGCCAGAGTCTCTGGAACTGAATTAAGCGGCACCTCTATAAAAGCCAGCAGCCCATATTTCTCGCACAGTGAAAGAAGATATGGATGGGGAGTTCTTCTCGCAAATTTTACAAAATTAAACCCTGTTTCTTTTATCAGTTTAATGTCCTCTTCCATCTCCTGATAATTCATAAGTCTTGTGAAATTACCGCTTCCCGGTATATACGTAACTCCCTGAATTTTGAACCCCGACCCGTTTAGCACTAATCCCTCTTTTTCAGATTTCAGCGAATAAAAGGATACCGTCTTAACAACCTCATCAACAACCGCCCCCCCCCTTAATAACTGCATCCTCAATCTGTAAACCATTGGTCTCTCCGGAGTCCATAACCTTACATTCCCCATTTGCAAAACCTGATTTACAGATCTCTCTTTGCCTGTTCCAATCTGCAGCATTTGACTTCCGGCAACTATTTCTCCACCTGTCGTGTCATTCACAATGGAGGTTTTTAACTCATACATGCTCCCGGTTGACCCCAGCGAATCATTCTTTTGTACAAATTGATTGTTTGATATCCTCGTGATTACTTTTAATCTGACACCGGAACTACCTGTTACCTCATAATTATACGACACATTATTCAAATTTACGCTCGGAATCACCCGGATATAAACATCTCTGAAAATCCCCCCATAACTTCTGGGAAATAGAAATCTCTGCTTTACCGGGATTGTCCCTTCAGGATCAAGTTTTGAACTTACCCTTACAGAGATAATATTCTTCTTCTTTTTGAGCAGGTCTTTCGGAAGAGGAAGCGAAAATGGATATTCTCCCCCGGTATGCTTAAAGATCAAACTGTTATTTATCGAAATATCCGCAGTATAATTGATCCCCAAAAAGTTTAATTCAAAATTATGATTCCCCAAATATTGCTCGGGAATTTCAAACGCCTTTTCATACACCAAATCCCCCTCTCCCTCGAAAACTGAAGGAACTCTTACTCTCGTTTTTCCTTTCTTATCGTCCTCATAATTATAAACACTCCAACTCCCGTTTAATACTATCGTCTTCCGTACCGAAGAACTCTCTATAAAGCTGAATTGCGTCTCTTTCTGTGAATAATCTGAAGGCTCTTTGAACTTGATCTGTGTGAATATGGATATGTATGTGGCTAATACAATTACAACAGTTAGAAATACATCTCGTCGAATCGGCATTAAAGGTACATTTCCTAAAGATTTTAAAAATTTCAAACTGTAAATATACTACTTCTGGTGGGGGGAAATCAACTTAAAAATTATCCCATTTCCCATTTATCTCTTATTTTCCCAATATTCCCCTAACCCTTCTTCACTTCTCCACTTACCCCCCATTCCCTCCCCTCTTCCTTCGATATGAATACGTAGTGAATACGTACTGAATACGTACTAAAGCCGTGGTGAATACGTACTGAACTCGATCTCAACTCCCTCTACCCCCATTTTATGTTTACTATTTCAACACCTTTTCACTCAATTACCCCCCAAAAAAACCTATTATTTAACCAAACTCATTTTTATTGTTCTTATCTGCTTTCCAATGCTCAGTTCACATATATACATCCCTGACACAAGCCCTCTCCCGTCAAATTCTATCTCATAACGCCCCGCTTCCTGCTCATTATTCACTAATTCTGCCACTTCCTTCCCCAAAATATCGTAAATCCTCAATCTAACCATTCCTCGCTCAGGCAATTCATACTGTATCATTGTTGATGGATTAAATGGATTAGGGTAATTCTCATACAACTTAAAACCTCCGGCAACCCCTTCCACCTCTTCTGTACCGGATATAAAATCCCCCATATAATTGAACTTCATTGCATCAAAAATCATTTGTTGTCCTGCCACTCCTGTCGCATCTCCTAATCTCACATATCCATTCCCTGTCGCAAGAAAATTAAACTTTCCTAACGAAACCCACTGACTGGCATATATCTTCTGATTAATCACTACCGTATCCATCCCGTCCTTGTGAAAAACTTTGTAAATCACCTTGGTAGCATTCGAAAAAGGTATATATACCAAAACCTCATAAGCGCCGTCCCGGCTCAACTTTGGCTTCCACGTAGCATAACATGTGTCCGTATGTGTCGTCCCATTTGAAAACGCATACCACATATGATTATTTGCATACCCGACATTCCTGTCGTACCACCTGAACATCGTTGCCGGATATTTTGTGTGAAGATAAAACCCTTTATCTAATTGCCCGTCATCAACCACCGAATCAGCCGCTCCAAAAATTCCAAACCTTGTCTTTATCCCCCAGGGCACTCCGGTTAGATTCTGAAATCCGTTATTGTAACTCGGCCAGTCGTATTTTACATTCTTTCCGGACCAGTTGAAGTATCCCGTATTTTTATTCCCATATGGATCGTTGAAAATCAGCGTCCTCTCCTGATGTATCCCATGCCCAACAATTATATGCCCTGCGGTTGTAAGCATTACACATAAAGTATAAGGATAATTGGAGTTTATTTCTGATATCACTTCTTCATAGGTTGGTGGTTCCTTAAACTCCACTGAGACTTTGTGATTTGCTAACCATCCGCTCATTTTTGTCCTTGGACTGCCTCCCCTCCATAAATACCCATGCCCTCCCCAGGCTGGATTCCCGTTTGGATCATCCACCTGTAACTCATATGCTCTCTCACCATACCTGTACTTCTCCGCTACATACCTTCCCCAATTATTATAATGAGGTGACGGCTTCGCACAATATCCTTCCCATTTTGGAAGAATATTAAAATATGCAAGCGTCATCACCCCTGCCGTAGCCCCGCATGATGAATGCCCGTTATGCCAGTCCGGTGTATCATAAACTTGATTCACATATGGTATATCAAGAGTTTTCACTTCCTCTCCATTCCCTTGAATTTCATAAAATTTAATGGAGAGTTTTGGTTTTATTCTTTTCTCTTGGTCTGGTAATCTAAAATCATTGAAATCAAATCCCCTTTCAATTATTTCTCCCCCTTCATAATTATGGTAAATCACTCTCTTTCCATCAATTGAAAACGTCGGTTCCATTAAGTTTTCTTTTCCGGCAGTCAATCGCTTTAATTCGGTTCCATCAAATTTCGAAATATAAATGTCCGATCCCTCCAAAGTCATGTCTGTTATCACCTTACGGTCAAATATCAGATACTCCCCATCAGAATTCCAGGTTGGATTATCCCCTGTTCCAAGTTCGTAAGTACTTCCTGTCTCTATATCATAAACCAACAAATCCCCCGTAAAACTTCTATACACAAATCTCTTCCCATTCTCAGCCCATTCTGGATAGAAATACCCCCCCTTATCAGTAATCTTTCTTTTATCCCCCTTCAGTAAATTATAAAGCCATAAATTGTCGCTCAAATCATTAAAAACCACATAATTCAAGTCTGCCGAAACTGGTGCTATGTTTGAATAATGCCCGATATCATATATTTCTGCCTTTTCGTCCCTGATCACCACCAGTTGTTTATCCACCATAAATGCATAAATTCCCCCTTTCGCAAAACTCACCTGCCCGCATTTATCTCCTTTTTCCCAAACCTCAGTTATTTTACCGCTTCTCAGATCATAAATTGCAGGCGTTTGTGATCCGTCCTCCCGGATTTTTTTGTACCCCAGTAAATTCCCATCTGCATCAACACTATAGAACTTCCCGCAGTTCGGCGACTCAACTATCTTTTCCACATCATTTCCACTTAAAAGGTACAACCCCGAACCCATATTATCCGAAAAAACAAGCCCATGCCTCGTTTCCCTGATTTCACTCAGATAACCTGATTTTTCAATCTCATATTGGTTCTGGCTGAATATAGTACCAACTATCAAGAAACTAATTATTACAAAAATTTTCATCATTTATTCCGGTTTATTTTCTAAGTTATATCTTTTCTCAAATGCCTTAACATCAAACTTTCTTGCACACCCGTTATAATTCATATATCGGATCTTCCCGAAAATCTCCCTTTCCACCCAGGCTCTGTCATGAATTCCCCCTATCGACCACGCAATCCCGCAGTATCCGTTCGGGTCCCTTCCGTCCAGTTCATACTTATCATTCAGATATATCGCAATTTCAATAGCCGCTTCCGGCGAGTCCGTCCATTCCAGAATCTTCTTCGCCCAGTACATCCTCATATAACTGTGCATCTTCCCCTCAATTTTCATCTGGTTCTGCGCCGCATTCCATAACGCATCATCAGTTCTTGCTTCCTCAAACTCATCCCTTGAATACAAAAACACCCTTTTGTCTTTCCGGTGTTTATTCAACGTCTCTTTTCCCCAGTCCTTAAATCCTTCAAAGGAATCATAGTTCTTGTTGTAATAACAAAAATTATCCGCTAATTCTTTCCGCACAATCAGTTCTTCAAGAAAACCTTTACTCCCCTCATCATTTACCCCCGTTTTGTTCACTTCCAGCGCTATCCTCTGCGCAGAAATCTGTCCGAAATGTAAATATGGGGACAACCCCGATAAACAATCCTTGTTCGGGTCATTCCTCTCCGTCCCGTAACATTCCATCCTCTTCCCAATAAATTCCTCCAGCATCTTCACCGCACCATCTTCACCCGGCTCAATCCCTTCCACCGGCTTCACATCCCTGTTCACCTTTATATCCTTGATCACCCCTTCCCAATCAGTTCCTGCTCTCTTTTTCCCGGCGTTCACCTCAGGGAATGTTGGCAGTTCCGGATACTCATCCAGATACTGTGGAAGCAATTTCAATATCTTCGGCCTTATAGTATATGCGGCAAATTCCTCCTTTTGCGATGTCACCCATACCGGAATCACATTGTGGCCATCAACATCATAGAACGGAATACTTATTTTTTCAAACACCCCCTTCTTCCATTGTCGCTTAATCTTTAAGGGATCAAAATCAGTCACCAGATAACCCGCTTTGCTTTTATCAATAAACTCAGGGATTGCTTTCACAGGATCACCATTTAGCAGCTCAAAAGGGATATTCTTTTTTCTCAATCCCTCTTCCACTTGTTTAAGCCCCCTCAGCATGAAATCATATTGCCTTAACGTTGCCCCTAAAAATCCATCCGCCAGACAAAAAACCACCTTTAGTCTCAGCCCCTTTTCATTTGCAAGATTCGCCGCAAATATCAGCCCCCAGTTATCATTCACCCTTTGTTCCCTGCTCATCCAGTAAACAACGCACTCCCCCCTGATATCGGGCACCCGCCCTGATAACTTATCTCTGTTTAACAATCTCGCACGATCAGGAATCAATCTTCTTTCCTTTAAGATTTAGTAATTCTAAAATCCTTTTCGGGTCATCAATTATGTAATCCGGTCTCTCAGCCTCCAGAAAACTTTTCTCTCTGTAACCATAAGTCACCGCAACCGTCTTCGCCCCCACATTATGCCCGCATTGCACGTCAAACTCAGTGTCTCCTACCATCATCGATTCCTCTGGTTTTACCCCCAGTTCTTTACAAAGATAATAATAAGGTGCCGGATCCGGCTTTACCGGTATCCCATCCCTTCGCCCCATAATAAAATCAAAATATTTTGTCAGCTCAAATGCCGCAATTACCCTCTCCGCCTGCTTCTGAGCCTTGGTAGTTAGCACAGCCATTTTATACTCACCTCTAAGCGCTTCAAGTGTCTCAACCACCTTGGGATAAACACTCGAATAACCGATAAAATCCATATAGTGACTTAAAAACGTCTTCAGAAACAAATCAAAGTTACCAACATTAATATTCAGCTCCCTGAAAATATCCTCAAAGTGGGCACCTATTCTTGCGTCAAGGTCCTCCTTTTTTATTTCTATTCCCAGATTCAGTTCTCTGAATGCTGCCGCCGTGGATTCATATATCGTTCTGCTCGAATCAATTAGTGTTCCGTCAAGATCAAAAACTAGTAATTTCAAATGCTCTTCCGTATAATAAAATTTAAGAAATAAAGTTAAGAAAACTCATCCAAAAACTCAAACCCTTTCCACCCCCGTTTTACAAAAAAAAATGCCCGTATTGATTGCTCAACACGGGCATATACTGTTTTTATTTATCACTTATTTATTCAATTCGGCAAGTACTGTGTCCTTGAGTTGTTTAGCATCGGCATCCACTCCACTCTTAAACCTTGCAACAATTTTCCCTTTTTTATCAACAACAAATTTTTCAAAATTCCAGGCAATTTCCCCCTGGCCTGTTACGCTGTTGTTCGTCAGGCGTTCAAACAATGGACTTTTTTCGTCTCCCTTAACTTTGATTTTATCAAAAAGTTTAAATGTAACACCATAATTCGCCGAACAGAAATTTTGGATTTCTTCATTACTGTTCGGTTCTTGGTTGCCAAAATCATTACACGGAAAAGCTAATATTTCAAGTCCTTTGTCCTTATAATTTTTATACATAGCCTCAAGTCCCTTATACTGCTTCGTATAACCGCAATAGCTGGCCACATTCAGTATAAGCAGAACTTTTCCGTTAAAGGAAGACATTTTCACTTCATTTCCTTCCATATCAAGAACCGTAATATCGTTAACATTGTCCTTCAATTTAGTCTCTCCTTTTTTCTCTTGCGTTAAATTCACATTTGTCTCATACAAACTAACCATTCCCAGTGAAAAAATCACCAGTGCACCTATAATTGCTAAAAATATTTTTTGCATTACCGCTCCATTATTTTAAAGTTAAAACACTTAAAAATTAAATAAGTTCAATTTCCCCGGTATTGTTATGTAAGCAAAATCACAATCTCAGCAATAAAAAAAACTTTTTTGTTGCTTTCTTTTAATATTTTTATTAGATTAAGTTTGTCAAAGTGACAGTTTTGAAATTCCCCCCTCACTTTTAACTATCAAACGAGTTATTTTATCTCCCTTTTGAGTTAATCTAGGAGGCGTTATGTGTTCTTTACAATTCCTCAGGTTTAAAATAACGGGTTTTCTCTTCTTTTTGCTTTTAATCCTCGCCCAAACCGAACAAATTTATTCTCAAAGTAGTGCGAACTATACTTTCTCCACAAACACTGCCGGTTCTTTAATCCTTACTACTAATGCGGCGGTTATTGATTTATCTGGACAACCGAATCTTATCTCGAATAACTACTCTTCAACCAATGCAGCCAACCTTCCCATAGGTTTTGATTTTTACTTTATGGGTACCCGGTATGATACTCTTACAGTTGGCGCGGATGGACAAGTTGGACTGGGAAAACGTTCCCTTAGCGGTTCAAATGATAATAACTTGGTCCTTCCTCTTGGTCAGCCCCCCATTCTCGCCCCCTTCTGGGACGACCTAAGAACCGCAAAGTCTGGTCAGACCGTCCGAATGATAACCGTTGGTAGTCCCCCTAATCGCTGTTGTGTTATCGAATGGTATGCTTTAATAAACTCTGCATCAACAACCGCTGTTTATGACGGGGTTTTTCAACTCAGACTTTATGAAACCACCGGAGTTATTGAGTTTGTTTATGGAAAGATGTATGTCGGAACAACGTATTCAAATGTCACAGCTTCAATTGGTTTCACTGCCGGAACTACTGATAACAGCATGATTTCTGTAACTGATCTTTCAACCTTATCCGTTACAACCGTTGCCGCTGCTGTTGTAAACAATCTCGTTAATCATCATACTGCCGGACCAATAACTACTTTGAATAGCGAAGTTGAGGGAAGCCGAAGAACTTTAGTTTTTACCCCTCTCTCCGGAACCGTCTCTGCCCCAACCAATCTTACTTTCCCAACGGTCTATGGAACAAGCATACAATTACAATGGAATGACAATTCAACCACTGAAAGTTTCTTCAAAATTTATCGTTCTACAGACAACATCAATTTCACTCATATTGCCTCGGTCAACTCAACCACATCCGGTGGCACCGGAACAGCATATTCTTATTCCGCTGTTGGATTAACAGAAAACACAACCTATTACTGGCGCATATCTGCCGCAAATGAAGCATCCCCCGAAAGTGGTCTTCTGGCAGGAACTCAGGCAACTTCTGCATCCAGTCTCCTCTCCGGAAAGAAAACCGTTGGACCCTCTGGTGACTATGCAAGTCTGACTGATGCAATCACGGATATGCAGTTAAAGGGACTCGCCGGTAATTTTGAACTTGAACTCCTTGCAGCATACAATTCTTCAGTAGAAACTTTCCCGCTTATTTTTACTTCGATAAATACCTCTGTTTCAAAAACCTTAACAATATACCCCCACACCGATGCTGTGGGTCTTGTAATATCCTCAGATAATTATTATAAAACAATTGAACTCTTTAAACAAAATTACGTTACCTTCGATGGTCGCCCGGGTAAATCTGGCTCTTCAAAACAACTTACGATATCCAACACAAATCTTAACGGAATTGCTTTCCGGTTTTACTACAATTCCTCCTTCAATACTCTCCGTTATTGCAATTTTACCGGTGTCAACAATACTGCTTCTGCCGGTGTAATTTCATTTAATCAACCGGAGGGAAATCAGGGAACCAACAACAACACCATCGAATATTGCGATATTCACGCTGGTGCATCAACCCCCAATAATGCAATTTACTGCTATGGCCTTCCCGCTTCCTCAACAGCAACTAAAAATATAATTATTCAATATTGTAATATCTATGATTTCTACTCTGATGGGGGCACATCTCGCGGTATTTATCTTACAAACGGAACTGCCAGTTGGACAATAAAAAATAATTCGTTTTATCAAACTACTCCCCGTTATCCCACAATGAGTTCAACTGTAATGAACGCAATTGAAATTTTCGACTGGGAAGCCTATAACCATAAAATCTATGATAACTTTATCGGCGGCAGTGCTCCCCATCTCGGTGGCGATAGTTTGTTCATATTTGCTTCAACCAATCGGCTGATTCAGTTCAGAGGAATATATATATATACAGCATCAAACTCTTTGAACTCGATTCAGGGCAACAGGATTAGCCGGTTAAGATTCGAAACCTATTCAAATTCTTTTTTGACTAATCTTTTCCGGGGAATTGAAACCAGTTATGGAATCTATTCAATCGGGGATACAACCGCTAATATTATCGGCGGATTATCTGGAAATGATTCTTTAATAATTATGATAAATGGTTTTCAAGCTTGTAATATCCGCTTTATTGATCTAAATGACAGTCAGGGTGGCTTTATAAATAATAATATAATTGGGGCAATACGATTTTATATTAATAATTCTCAACTTACTTCTGTTTATGGAATATATAGTGGCTCTGGTTTAAGTGCATCTCGGCCACAGACTATATATAATAATCAAATTGGAAATCTAACCACACCCAACAGCCTGAATATTAATATAACTGCAAGCCCTATTGACCTGATAGGAATATTTGCTCAGTCTTATGGTGCGGGGAATCTGACAATTCAAAACAATACTATTGCCAACTTGTCTCATAATACCTCAAGTTCTCTAAGCTCAAACAGAGTTTGCGGAATACAGGTTCTTCCACACGGATCCACAAATTATATACTGGATCTTACAATTTCTAATAATACCATTTGTAAACTTTCCTCAACCGGCCAGGGTGGCGGAACGGGAACATCCGCTTCATTAATCGGGATCCTAAACAAATATCAACCGACTTCATCCTTAACAATAAACAAAAACACTATTTACAGTTTACAAAACACTAACACCTCTCTGGCTGTTTGGGTAACCGGCATTTCAAATGCAGATACTACCTCCCTTACTGGCAACATACAAAAGAATTTCATTAATCATATCAGCTCATCACTAACAACTACTTCCGCTTATGTATCGGGTATATACCACGAAGGAAAGAATACCTGTTATGCAAATAACATGATCCAGCTTGGTTTTCATCCCGACGGAAGTGTTATCACAAACAACTATAATCTTATAGGCATTTACGATAACGGGAAACAGGCTAATATCTGTTTCAATACTATATATATCGGAGGTTCAGGAGTCGTTGCGGGATCCTCCCTCTCCGCTTGTATTAAAAGAGCAACTAATACGAACACAGATAATTACAGAAACAATATTTTGCAAAATAACCGGGCAAGCGGTAGTAAAACAATAAATCACTATTGCGTTGATTACCACTCGGTGACTAACCTGACTTCAGACTACAACATCTTCTATCCCTCCGGAGCTGGTTCATATCTCGGTTATATAGCAACTGTAAATTATCAATCGCTTTCGCCTTATCAGTCAGCACTTGGACTCGATTTACACAGCGGATTAGGAAACCCCAATTTAGTTCTTCCGGGTGGAACTGTCACCACAGTAGATCTTCATGTTGCCTCCCCGACAGCTATTGAAGCCTCCGGTGAAAATATTTCCGGAATAACCGACGATTTTGATGACCAGACAAGAAGTTCCTTAACTCCTGTTGATATTGGGGCAGACGCAGGTAACTTCACTCTTACCGATGTTATTAACCCACAGGTTTCTTTTACCCCCCTTGGCAACGGGAATTCCAACAACAGAGTACTTAACAATTTTGCCACGATCACGGATAATGCAGCTATTGCCGGAGGAGGCAATGCGCCGAGATTATACTATAAAAAATCCACCGATAATAATGTTTTCGGTGATAATAATTCTTCAGCCAATGGCTGGAAATATGTTTCGGGAACAGCAAGTGGAAGCGTTTATAGCTTTATAATCGATTATTCATTGATTTTTGGAGGTTCAGTCTCAGAAGGAAACACTATTAACTACTTTGTCGCGGCTCAGGATCTGACTGGTAATCTGGCATCTCTCCCTCTCGGTGCAACAGGATCTGTTACATCA
>JAAYVN010000075.1 GCA_012517155.1 Ignavibacteriales bacterium
CTCATCAGGAATAGTAAGAATCTCGCGCTCCTGGTCGCCATCCTGGATCTTCACTTTCTTCAGTGAATCCTTAAAAGCATTTTTTGAAAGCTTAAGGGTTTTGCCTTCCTCGCGGCATTGTTCAACATAGGTGTTGTATTCTTCGAATTCGGGAGTGAGCTGTCCTTTTTTGACCACCTGGCGGTGGAGCTTTAATTCGTCTTTCTCAGAATACTTTTCACGTATTTTTCTGATAGTCTCCTCGTCTATCTCGGCATTATCTTTTATATAATTAGCCAAGACCGGCTTGCCGTTCACTATTTTATATACATCAGTGCCCATTTCTCTTCTCCTATAATTTTCTTAACGTTTTCAATTGCTTTATTTGATTTGCAATAACTGCAAATATTTAATAGCCCATTAATGCTCTCTTTGACCTTGTTTAGTTTCCTTTTCGACTTCATAAACTTTTTAATTTTCCTATAGCTTTTCAGCATTACCGACTTACGGAGTATGCGAGTATTCCTAAACTGCCGGTAGCCAAGAAAGTCGAGTCCTCTTTTTATCGGGAATATTTGGGTTTTCTTATTCAGCTCCAGGCGAAGTTTTGTTTTGAGAAATATCTTTATTTCGGATAACAATCTGGCTAGATTTTCTTTACTGTTATTTATAATGACCATATCGTCCATATAGCGGAGATAGTATTTTACGCGCAAGTCTTCTTTGATAAAGTGATCAAGCGAGCTAAGATAAATGTTGGCGAATAGCTGGCTGGTAAGGTTCCCGATCGGGATACCCGGATTATCGGAGCTGTCTATTATGACCTTTATCAAATCTAATGTTTTCTTGCAGCGTATCTTTTTCTTTATCATTTCAAAAATTACATGATGATCAATACTATAAAAATACTTATGAATATCCATCTTTAGACAATAAATTCCTCCGGTTTTCTCAACTGAAGAAATGTGCTTCGCTGCTCTCTTCACTCCTTTTAGTACCCCTTTATTTTTGCGGCACGCATAAGAATCTTTTATGAAAGTAGCTTCAAATATTGGCTCAATTATATTACATATAGCATGCTGAACCACGCGATCTTTAAAAGGGAGCGCCAAAATCAGACGTTCTTTGGGCTCTTTGATGACAAATTGCTTATAAGGACTGGGCTGACAAAGGGAATTAATCAGCTCATTATGTATCTGAATAAGATTTTCTTCAAGTTTGCTGCTAAAATCCAAGACTTCTTCGCGAAATCTTTTGCCGGCTCTAGCTTTAAGATAGGCCTTATGCAGATTAGCGAAGTCATATATTCTTGGATAAATGTTATTATAAGTTTTCATTATTCTTCAATACGATATTATCTTTTATTAAGTTACTAACCGCTTAAAGAGCCAGTTTATTTTTGCATTTGCAAGGTGATAGTCTCCTTTTATTTTGTGCACTCTTTATTGTCCTTAGCCAATAAAATCAGGCATAATATATAAGCGAAACGAAACCCGATGTTGTTGTTCGCATTCGAACGAGCGTTGTTCAGGTTCAGGTTGAACACCCCGGCATTAGAAGCGTTATTCCAATTGCCGCCACGGATCGGGACCCGCTAATTACAGACGTCACCTGTTTGATTTTATCCAGCCTCCCAGCAGTTTGCCAATTTCCACTATTAAGCCTGATGCAAATTCGTATTGTCTAAGCTTTAAGTACTGCAAGTCTTTTGAAAGACGCAATAATAACTTAAACTCCTCGAGTCTTACATCACATTCAAGAAGATGCCTCCTTTTGTCGGAAGATTTGTTTGCCCTAATTATGCTCCGGATAATCTCTAAAAAGAGGTCCTTTAACTGAGCAGCTAGAACAAATTTTTCCGATTTAGGGAAAGCCTTGGTAACTTGGTTGAGGTACAGATAAAAATCATAACATTTTTGAAGCAATACCAGATTCATATTTTCAAAGAGCCGTCAGAAACAGATTAACAGAAAACAGATTACAGATAAAAAGCGAAACGAAACCCGAAGTCGCTGCCCGCATACGAACGAGCGTAGTACAGGCCCAGGTTGAACACCCCGGCATAAGAAGCGTGAGTCCAATTGCCGCCACGGACCGGGACCCGCTCTCCGTAATTTCTAAGATATATATAGTCCCCGCCCAACCCGGTTGTATGTGGGAATAGACATAACGATTTTAACAGGCCTATGCCATTGCCGGACAGAGCAGTCGCTACGGTCTCATAAGTGTTGGATGCCGAGTTGGGGTCTACCAGCTGAGTGGTAATCGCCTCAACCACACTGATTGGGCTGCCCCCATTATATTTAAGGGTGTTAGCTGTACCGGGAGCCACTAATGTGCCATCTGTGAGTATGGCTTTCCATTCCGCTGATGCTGCACCTTGGTCTTTAGAGGAATCCGCAGCGTTGTTGTTTTCGAGAATTTGGATTTCGCCTTCATTCACTCGCATACCAGATACTCTTTCCCAAACATTTCCGTTTAGGTCAAATATTCCTGATTCCTGCCAGTTGTGGCTTGTAAGTATGCCTCCCGTCCCAGTTAACCACTTTCCGTTTCCGGAAGCACCTGCAAAATTAGCGGGCTCTTCCATGATACCAGTGATCAATTTGTTGTCATTATCGCGTCCATAGGCATTATTGCCGTAAGGTAATGTTGCGTTGGCTTTACTCATTAACGCAACCAATGCCCATTCAGCGTTCGTCATCAGGTGAAATCCTGAAATACTTCCGCCATTCAAAGCTGCAGCGGCGGCTAATTCTTGCTCAAATGTCAGCGAATGTTTTACTGTCGCATTAGCACGGGTGACGTAATATGCGCCGTCCATACTTGCCTGGTATTTGCCTATGAAAATTCTTTTCTGTGCCCCATTAATTGTAAAAGCTGGGTGGATAGCAGCACCTGCAAACTGGTTTGCAGCATCCCAGTTTTTCCTTGGAATTTCCACCATCATGTGGGCTTTACCATTCTTGTCAATTACAGCATAGTTATTAGACATCCAGTTATGCGGGATTATCTGGTTATCTTCTGCGGTGAAGCCCTGAGCCTTCAGATATTCCTGAAGCTGGCTCTTTAATTTAAGATAGGTAACATTCCCGTCTTTTATTTTAGCAGTTTCTACCGCATCAGTCGCCAGCTTGCCGGCAGTTACATTTGCATCTTTTATTTTAGCTGTTTCTACTGCATCAGCTGCTAATTTTGCCGCCGTAACAGAAAGTGCTGTTGGGACTCTTTCATTAGTCATCCTTGCATCAGAGTTCGTAACGAACTTATTTGAAGTGGAGGGAGTTCCGTCAGTGCCGACCAGAGCGTCCACCACATCAGTACCGAAAGCCGGGTTCCACTCTGCCCATTCGCCGGCAACTTTCACGTAGAG
>JAAYVN010000076.1 GCA_012517155.1 Ignavibacteriales bacterium
AGATTGTATGACTTCTCCGCGGTTTCGTAGGCTGCTTTTACCTGATCCCACTGGGACTGGGAAATGGATTTGGAGTCGTAAAGGGGCTTCATACGGTCGAAGTTGTCTTTTGCTATCTGGAGCTGAATTTTCATCTGTGCGAGCTGGGTATCGTCCATCTCAAACAGCAGCTGACCTTCGGAAACTCTGCTTCCAGCGTCCACATAAATTTTGCGGATGCGTGCGGTGGTCTGGGCGGCAAGGTTAGCTTCCTTCCAGGCAGAGAGGGTGCCGACAAAAGTGAGGTCGCTCATGATTTCAGAGTCGTTTATTTTGGTAATTTCAACGGGGACAACTTTTTCCACGTTTGAATTATTGTCATTGGTATCCTTTCCACATCCCCATAAAACGAGGGCGGAAAGAAGAAGTGTAAAAACAAGATTTTTTGTGTTCATTTATTTATCTCCTTAAAACTTTTTATTTAATTCTGCCAAGTATGGTTTCAAGTTCCGCTTCGGCTATTTTATAATCATAAATAGCCTGAAGCCGGTTTAATTTTGCCTGACGCAGTGCAAGCTCAGCGTCGTTAACTTCCAGCTGGGTTGCAAGACTGTTCTCGAGTCTTGTTTTTGCGATGTTAAACCCTTCCTGAGCCTGGAGTACGGTCTTGTCCTGACCTTTAATTCTTATAGCCGCCTGCTGAAGTCTGTAGAGAATGCTCAGTGTTTGGGTTTTAAGCGCTTCGGTAAGATTACGCTTCTGTTCCTGGCTCTGTTTCAAACCAATTTCCGCCTGATTGATTTTAGCGGCGGTTTTGAAACCGTTGAATATGGGGACGCTTAGTTGTAATCCAATTATGGATGTTTTAACCCAGTTGTAATCAGAGAACTTGAAATCGTTCGCCTGGGATTGGTACTGATAGCTGCCAAATCCCGCCAGCGTGGGGAAGTAGGAACTGGTTTCAATAGTGATATTCCTGTCATTCAACCTGACCTGATAATCCAGAATGGCAAGCTGGGGATTGTTTTTCAAAAATTCATCGATTACATCCTCTTCCTTCGGGGTAACGGAGGAAAAACCATCCTCAAGATTTCCCGTAACCGAAATATCCATCCCTGCATCGAGACCTATAGCCACTTTAAGTGCTTCAAGGGCAAGCTTGTGATTGTTGTCCATCTGTAAAATCAGGGGACGCAGATTCTCGACCTGCACTTCGGCGCGGAGGAGGTCATAGTCGGATAAGGTTCCCGCAGAATTCAGACGTTTAACATTCTCAAAATTCTCTTCGGCATTAACCAGACTGCTTCTCATAACATCCCTGGTTTCGGAGGTTAAAAGGGCGGCAAGGAAAGCTTTCTTTACATCCCCGACAACTTTATTTTTAGCTGCAAGATATGATTGTTCAGTAAGGGCTAGATAGTCGGAAGAAAGAGCAATTGCCTCAAATAGTGTGTAAGAAAAGAGAGGGATAGAAAAAGAGGCAGAAGCGGAGAATGAATTATCGCTCCCGATTTTTAGTGTAGTCCCGAATGGGGAGCCCGGCGGAAGGAAGATAACGGGCTTGTCAAGATAACGCTGATACTGTCCGGAAACATCAATTTTCGGGAAGAGACCGCTGCGGGCTTCACGCACCTTTTCATTTGATTTATTTACTTCAAGTTCCGCAACTTTCAAATCGGCATTCTTTTCAAGCGCCAGAATAATCGCCCTGTCCAGAGAAAGTTGACTGGTTTCCTTTGACTGAGCGGAGAGAATCAAAGGAAGCAGGACAAGCAAAACAACTATTTTTTTCAACTAAGTAGTCTCCTTTATTAATTTTTTTTAGTTAAGATAGGGGCAAAAATCATTTTAATATTGAATATCATCTCCTCAAGCGCATTATCGAAGTCCATTTTATAGTTCATCAAAAAAGCGGAGTGATAGAACTCATTATGTCGGAGGGAGGAGGAAATGGTGATAATATTACGAGCCACGGCGTAAGTATCACATTTTACAATTTCCTTCTTTCTGACTGCCTCGTCGAGCATGCCTTTCAGCATATTCAGGTCTTTTCCCTGTAATTCATCCCGTTTTTCAAAGATCCTGCTTTTCAGTTCCAGCAGAAGGGAAGTATTAATGTCAAACAGCTTTATATGGTCGGCGATAATATTAAACTTAACCGTTTCATATTTAATCAACTTGTCAAGAAAGGGCAAATCTGCCTCAACCGCGCTGCTGAGCATATTACAGAAACGCTGCTGTTCACGGTCAACTACGTCCTGAAGCAAGGCATCTTTATTCTGGTAGTAATAATAAAGGGACGATTTTTTCATACCGAGTGCGCTTGCAATATCATCAAGAGTGGTTTTGGCGAAACCATTCTTTGCGAGGAGGCTCAAGGCGGTATTCAGGATCAGTTCCTTTTTAGAATCAACTTCGATTTTCATAAATCTAACTTTCAAACTTTTTATTATAAAGTTCCAAACATACGAAAATGTAAAAAAGTTTCCAAGGTAAAAAAAATTTTTTGAGGAGGAAAAATGGGGAAAATTTGGGGCAAGTTATAGGCAACTTATAGCGGTTTTGTGTACAAAATGACAAAATTATGTATATTTTGTCAAACCGCGAAAATAAGCTAAAAAGAGTGTTTTTCATTTAAGTATAAAGGCTCAGAAGGGGAGCAGAAGGGAAGGGTAAAAACAGGTTGATCCGGATGAGTTTTCAATATCTATAAGTAAACCTGTCCCACAAGTGATACAGGCATCACGACACGTGGTTTATATATAGAAAACTAAAACCGTTTCATGCAGTCCAACGCGGTTAGATCGCAGAATTCCGCAGAAAAACTTTTAGTATGTGCTTTTTTCGACTTCTGTATTCAGTCTACTCCACAGGGGCGTTTCGCTATTTTTTGTAGCCGATGGATTGTGCCAGGATTATTCTTTGGTCACCTTTTAGATTTAACTTTTTGCTTAATGCACTTCTGTTGATTGATGCTCTTACTACTGATCCCAGATTCTCTGATGCACAGTATAAATATATGTTCTGCGCTATGAATGCGGCATCGGCTCCCCCTGTTATGAGCTTGTCTTCTTCTGAATAGTTTTGCAGTTTGCTTTGATCTGATATGAAGACTATGTTTAATGGCGCCGTCTCTACAAAGTCCTGCGTTCCCGTTAACTTCCGGCAGTCTTCATCCAATACTTTTATCAACTGATGCTCTCTGGCTTTGTACATCCAGACGCCACTTTGTAAAAATACATACATTTCAATATCCTGCGTGTTCCTTGAGGATGGAGCAGTTCTCTTTCCTGTTTCGGGTCGGTTTATTCCCCATCCCGCCCATAACAGATTGGATAATTTCTGCATGGGGAGGGGATCAGGTTTGAATTCCCTCGTGGATTCCCGCAGGTTTAATGCCTGCATTAATGGTTTGCCGGCTTCTTTCTGCGGCGGCGGCAGTTTCATTATTTCTTGTGCCATGGTCATTGCAGATAAACAGATTATTGCTAAAATTATTGTTGGCTTCATTCTTCTACTGTGTTTATTTTAATAACATCATTTTCATTGTGCGCGTGAAACCCGGTGCAGTTATTTTATAGTAATATACCCCGCTTGCAAACCCCGCTGCGTTGAAGTCAATATTGTGGCTTCCGGCTTCATGCCCTGTGTTGATAAGTTCGGTGACTTTGTTACCAAGTATATCAAAGACTTCTATTTTTACATTCCCTGCATCCGCTACTTTGTACTCAATGCGCGTAACGGGATTGAACGGATTCGGATAGTTTTGTGCCAGTTCAAAAGCAATAGGGGTTTGTCCGGCTTCATTAATATCGGTGGGGATAAGGAAGTACTCCATAACCTTGCGCATGACTGAGTTGAATGAGGCATCGCTTGCGGTGGTTTCGAGCGGGAAGCCTAAGTAAATAACTTTCCCCGCTGTTTGGGAAGTTCCGAATGTGCCTGAGTAGTGGATTCCCGCAATTTTATTATTCGAGTAGCGGAAAGCGACGGAACTTCCGCCGTTTATACTGATTTCATCGGGGGAGTTGACTACGTAGGTTTGACCGAAGTTAAATGACTAGCCGGAAAACGGGGAACCTGTTTCGCCGTTTACTATTTTTGCGGAGGCATTGTCGTTTATGTAGGCAGCTTTCAGATAGTTGTTGAAGAAGAGTTTATCCGCGGAAGTGCCTTTGTTATATAAATCCCATCCTATTTCGCTTCCGTTAGCAAAAAGGTTTCCGCCTAACTCAAGATATGCTTTAACCATTGTCTGCTCGGAATCGGAGAAGGTTTCATCGGCGGTTGACTGATCTCCCGTGAACCAGATAACGGCAAAGTAGTTGTTAAGGTTAATCTGAGGGAGCCGGCTTTTCTTTATGCTCTCGAATCTGTACTGGTCCTGGACTAGGGCTTTGCCGTAGCGAAATACGAATGGGTTCCCTGCCCCCTGCCAGTTGCCTGTTTCCCGCTCGAATCCGTCCACAATTAATATTTTGTTTGTCTTAAGGTAAGTACTTACACCGAGTACATTGGACCAGTGGCTTTCTGATCCATCTTTTAAGACACTCGATACCCGGTAGAAAGCGGCATCCTTGTTGAGCGGAAATTCAAATATTGTATCTGTTAAGACAGTTTCGTTTGCCACAAGGGACCAGACGAGAAAGTTTGTGGAGCGGTAAAGCCGGTAGCCCTGTACGTTAGTTGTGTCGCACTGCAGTGTGAATTCGACGGTGGCTGTATCCACAGCCATTGCGGAATGGAGTATGGGGCGCTGGAATGAAAAGCTTGATTCCATCTGGTTGTATAATACGGGATTATAGCTGGTTAAGTCGGACAGCTGGAATGACCAGTAAGATACATCCCAGTTGCGTGCGGCGGATTCAACCACGCGCAGACTGCCGTTAGGATTTTTATGGACGAAGAGACGCACGTGTCCGCTTTTAAGAATTCCATCCGCAGGTTTAAGTGCATCCCAGTCAGGTAATACGGTAGAAATGTTGGGCATATATGCGGTGGAGGCGTGTGATGTCCTTTGCCAGCAGCGGCTAACAAAGCCTGAGCAATCCACTCCAACTGCATCTGAGGAAACTCCGTCGGTATGTATATCCCCTGCAAATTTATTGCCCAGAATTCCGGTGCTGAACTGCGCGATTGTATTGAATCCCCCCCATTTATAAGGAACACGCGCATTGAATCCAACGATAAGCCAGGAGGGGGTTTTAACTATATCTCCTCCTGGGGCAGTAATTGCAGTGGGGGCAAGGTTTGCTGATGTGCAACTGTATTTCTGCATAACGTAAGTGTCTGCGGTTCTTAATGCGGTTGCCCTGTTGACTGCAAGACTTGTCTCTTCAGTCTGAACTTCCGGCACATACTCTTCAGTCGGCAAAAGCCGGTTGTAATGAAGTGTGTAGTTGTATTCCGGCGGATAAGTGTATGTTTTTGCGAATGAATGTATCAGATTGGTCCATTTGAAAATTTTCAATCCCTCTAGCTCTGTTAGCAAGTGGTAAAGATTACCTTCAGCATCTATACGGAAATCGCGGGCAAGGGAGAGATACTTAATTGAAGGTACTTCGAGTTTTAACCTTAACGAACCGTTTTCGGAAATAACCCAGACTTCCCGTTTAACCGAAAGGGGAATTTGGGTAACAAAACGTTCAACTAGTATGAATGAGTTCCCAAGTTTGTCCATACCTATGAAATCTGCACACGCCAGGTCGCCGCCAAGGGAAAAAGAGTAATCTGATTTGCCCGTTATCAGATCGGTTTTGAACCGCAGGGTGCTTTTATTTTCAGCGATAATGGAAATTGTTTCCCCGGCTTGATTTGTAAGTATTCCGCCGTTATCAATAAAATGTGAATTAGCAGAAATATATGATTCCTTTGTAAAATATCTGTTTCCCGTTTCTTCTCCCGCGGTTTCAAAAGCCGGGACGAGTGAGCGATGGGAAGTTGTGTAGCTGTTTTCTGAGGAGGTGAAAGTGTAAACATGCTCCCGGTCGTATGTTGTGAACTCTATCCGGTTGTTCTCAATGTTAAAATCCTCTACCCCGTATATTCCGCTTGAGGTTATCCTGATGGGGAAAGGAAGTGCTGTGTATTTTGTTTCAAAAATAATCCGGTATTCTACGTTCTGAGCAAAAAGTGTGGCAGATAACAGCAGCAGGGAAATAAGTAGTTTCATTAAAATCTCGTTTCTTTTAGGGGATGTATTGTTCAATAATTTCGGTTATTCTGGAATCCTTAATGGTTATCCTGAAAGGGACATTCCTGAAATGTTTATATCTGGAATCGGAAAAAATTTGTCTGAGTGTTTTGAGTGAGACAGCTTCGTCAAACCTGAAGTTACCCTCCTCGTCATTGGAGAAAGTTTGCATTCTGATCACCACGCTGTCGGATAGGCTGAAGGAGTTAATATCCTTTTCGGGATTGCTAATATAGAAAGAGGGGACATCATCCGTATCGGCAGAAGCATTATCCGTCAGGTATGCTTTGCCAGCATCCTTGCCGGTGAAAAACTCAATTGTGTCGAAGGTAATCACGGAATCAACGCTAAGAATGAATGCGTGTTTTACAAAACTTACGGTCGGAAGGGGTGCTTCTGGCTTAGGTTTTGGATTTTTTACTTCCTCCTTGTTATTGCAGGCATTTATTAAGAGTGCCATTGCAAGAAGAGTGATGATTTTATTTTTCATGATATTAAATTTTGTGTTTGTGGCGAATTATTGTCAAGGTCTTTTTTCTGTTTGGCGACCGCGTCAATCTGAAACATTAGTTCGTAAATTTCGTCAGCAGTTTTGGCTTTGTTCAGTTCGTTCAGGAGGATTGCATGCTCCCTCTCCAGTTTGAACATTTTAATATTCTTAATGCAGTCGAACACGGCTTTTTCGGAAACATTGGTTTCAAAAGACTGTCCGTACTCTTCCCAGCGGTCGGATAATTTATATTTTTCAAACGATATGTTCACAATGAATTTCTGCAGTTCTTCGTCGGCAATATGGTCCACCAGGGAACTTACGCCGGTTGTTCCTATTTCGCGGATGACATCGCTTATGAGGGCGAAGGCACGGCGGGTTTGTTCGTGGACGAAGTCATCATGAGTAACATTTGCAAATATCAGATCGGTTATTTTCTTTTTCCCCTCCAGCAGGAGTTTTATGATATCAATTTCGCTGCCAAGTAATTTTTCAGATTTAACTTCCACCCTTTGTGCCAGGGAACCGCTTTGTTTAGCAGGTCCGGCAGGGGGGGGAGCTTTTGGAGGAAGGGAATTCTTAAGCACTTTATCCATCTCTGCTTCGATGAGCATTTCCCTCAGGCTAAATTTGTTTGCTATTGATTTAATAAGCAGATTCCTTTTAAGGTCATCCGAAACCAGAGCAATTGATTTGACCAGTTGGCGGATGGCGTCGCTGGTTTTGACGGGATCGTCGAACAAGCCCTGTTTTTGAAAGGATTGCGCCTGAAACTCCAGAAAATGCTGTGCATTTGCCACAAGTTTAATGAATTCTGCCGCTCCTACTTTTCTTATGTAGGAATCAGGATCCTCCCCTTTGGGGAGGGAGAGGATGTTAACGTTGAAATCTTTTTTTAGCAGCACTTCAATGCTCCTCAGTGCCGCCTGAACCCCTGCAGAATCGGCATCGAATGTAAGAACAGTATTCTTTGTATAGCGAGAAAGGAGTATTGCCTGGTCATCCGTGAATGCGGTACCGCTAGCGGCAACAACATTTTTTATTCCGCTCTGGTAGAGAGAAATCAGGTCCATGTACCCCTCCACCACGATTGCCTGATCCTTTTTACGTATCTCTTCTTTTGCAAAAGATAAACCGTAAAGTGTTTTACCTTTATAATAGATTTTCGACTCGGGGGAGTTTACATATTTACCTGCCTGTGGATTATCCTCGATCAGTCTCCCCGCAAAGCCAATAACCCTTCCGTTTGGGGAAAAGAGGGGGAAAATTATCCTTCCGTTAAAGCGGTCAAAAAGTGAGCCGTTGGAGGATTTGCCGACTATCCCAAGCTGGATTGCTCTTTCCATGCTCAGTTTCTTTTCCTGAATAAACCTGATTGTTCCATCCCGCTGTGGTGCAAATCCAAGTCCGAAAGCCCGCAGGGAAGTTAGTTTTATTTTCCTGTTGTCAAAGTAACGGCGGGCAACTTCGCCTTCCGGTCTTGAGAGGAGATTGTCCGAATAAAAACGCGCAACTTCATAGTTGATGTCAAACAGTAACTCGGTTTCGCTGACATCGGCGGAAGACTTTTTATAGGACTCGTATTCAACCACAATGCCCACAAATGCGGCGGCTTCCTGAACTGCCTCTACATAGGAAATCTTTTTATACTCCATTAGAAATTTGAAAAGATTGCCACCGTTATGACATCCGAAACAATGATAAATCTGTTTATCGGAACTAACCGAGAAGGAAGGGGTTTTCTCTGAATGGAAAGGACAAAGACCAATATAGTTTTTTCCTCTTTTACGGAGTGGGACATACTGGCTTACCAGGTCAACTATGTCAACCGCGCTTCGTATTTCCTCAATTTTCTGTTCAGGGATGTGCATTAGTTATTTCCAATAAACTGTTTAACTCTTTTGAAACCGCTTTTTGAAACGGGGAGGACGGAGTTGGTTTTCAATGTAACGCGGTAGGTATCTTTTTCGTAAAGCTCTATGTTTTTTATAAATGAAACATTTATAATATACGAGCGGTGAATCCGAATAAAATCGGACGGATTAAGTCTTGCCTCGTAAAATTTCATGGTCTTCTGCTTAAGGTACTTTCCGGTCGGGGTATATATCATCACGTAGTCATCCCGGGCTTCGAGGTATACTATTTCTGCCACAGGAGTAATTATTATCCTGTTGTTTATCTTAATGATAATTTTGTCTATATACTTCTGAGCTTTGTCCGCATACTCCACAAGCTCGTCCAAAGGTTTGGACTGGTTTTTATTTAATACCGTGATCGCCTTGTTGAGAGCTTCAGCAAAACGTTCACGGGGGAATGGTTTCAGCAGATAGTCAATTGCATTCACCTCGAAGGCTTTTATGGCGAACTGGTCGAAAGCAGTTGTGAAGATGATTGCGGGGGGTTTTTCCAGTAACTCCAGCAACTCGAAACCGCTCAGCTTGGGCATTTGTATATCCAGAAAAAGCAAGTCGGGCTTGAGATCATTTACCGCCTTAACCCCCTCAAAACCGTTTGAGCACTCGGCAATCACGGATATTTTGGGGAAGTCGCTTAGATATTTTTTGATTATTTCCCTTGCCAGGGATTCATCGTCAATTATTATAACCTTCATAGAGGAATTATTATGAATTAAATAATAAAAATAAGGAAAAAGTGAGGAATGATGAAATGCAAAAATGGGAAATTATAACTTTTAAATCCTCACTTGATTTAATTAATTACCGAAGGGGATTTTGATTACCACTCTAAAAAGATTTGATTCTTTTTCAATGCGGATAAGATTTGGCTGATTGTAGATTAGCCGTAACCTTTCGGAGATGTTCTGTAGTCCGACACCCTCACCTCTGATTTTCATTTTCGGCTCCTCCTCGAGAGTGTTTTCGATTGTAAGGTTGAGTGCTGAGTCTTCTGCTATCGCCAAGGTTTTTATAATCGTCTGACCAAGATTTTCATACACTCCATACTTGATTGCGTTTTCGAAAACCGGTTGAAGAAGCATATTAGGGACCATAAGATCCAGAAGCTCAGAGGGGACTTGGAATTCGTATATGAATTTATCACCGAAGCGCACTTTCTCAATGGAAAGGTATTTCTCTATATTGGAAATCTCGTCGCGGAGTTTGTTCATTTGCCGGTTGTTGGTAGAAAGGGTGTAGCGGAGGAAGTCGGCTAATTTAATAACCATCTCGTGGGCTTTTTCAGGGTCAAGGCTGGTGAGTGCAGCTATGGAGTTCAGACTGTTGAATATGAAATGGGGATTGATCTGGAATTTAAGGGTTTTTATCTCGGCTTCAGCCACAAGGTTTTTTAACTGTGTCTCCTCGTTCAGTTTCTGCTTGTAACTTTCATAATAGGTAAGCAGGTAGTTATAGGATATAACCAGCAGGTTAAGGAGTGATACGATAAAAAACCGTTCAGCATAGGAGGAGTCAAGGAATGAAAATCCGGGATCGAATTTTTCCACAACTCTCTCGATGAGGAAAGAGGAAGTCTGAAGCCAGATAAAAGAAATTACCAGAGCTGCTGCCACATTTACTGTAATGAACTTGAGCAACTCACCTACACTGAGTTTTATATGCCTGGCGGTGTATTCAAAACCGGCGGAAAGTGCAAAAAAGAGGAGCGTGCTGATCAGGGCATCCACCAGTGAATATATAGTGCTCAGGTCATAGATAAAAAAGTAGAGAAAAAAGAGGACGACTACTGATGAAACTACGAATAAAAAGCGATTAAGGAGTTTCATATTTTCAGTATGATTTTATCTCTCCGCCGCCGAAAACTGCAATACCCTTGATAATGAGCGTCCCTTCGTAAACCTCGTTAGGGTTTATGTATCTTTTGTTTTTATGAGAAAATCCGCCGAACAATGGGGTAACGTTGATAACGATGTTCCAGTTTCGTGGTACAATAAGTGTGCTTCCGCCAAAACAGAAAAGGACGTCGATTGTCTGTTCGCCGGGAGCGAGTTTACAATCGGTAAGGTCAATTTCCGAGCCGCCGAATATTGCGGTTATCTCGCCCCCCTGAAAATTTGAAGAAGTGAATTGTTTATTAGCTCCGCCAAAAATTGCCACATCGGAGATTTTATCCTTGGAATATTCTGTTTGTTCTTTTTTATGAAAGGGATTGAAATATTTTCGTCCCCCATCCTTGCTTTTAAAGAGGAGACTAAAGCCGATAGTTATTATAATAAAAGGAAAAACAACATCCCTGAAGTCGATACCGGGTACAAATTTAGCTGCAAGCCAGAGAGCGCCAAACAACACTACAGCCAGACCAAATCCCAACCGGTTCGAGTTGAAAATAATTATGATTCCGAGCAGAATCACCAGCGTCGGGAAACTGAGCAGATGTGGCGGGAGTCTGTAATCGAACAAGTTAAAATTAACGCCAAGGAAATAGACTCCCAGGAAGAGGAGGACCAATCCGATGATTATTCTTACATATGGTACTTTTGACTTTTCCATTTTTACACCTAATTATTAATATTTACGGTGCAAAGTTAGCTTCGGAAGTCCGTTGCATGCAGTAAAAATCGGTGAAAGACCGGAAACTATCGGTGAGTAATTATTGTTGAACAGTAAGTCAATAACCGGTTATGAATATAAGGAACATTTTAAGCAATAAAAAAAATTATAAGAAAAAAAAAGAAAAATATTTTTCTTTTTTCGTACAAAAAATAATTTAATTTACAAGCAAAATAAATTTGGAAAGATGCTCTTTTATTTTTAGTTTGAGGCACAGAAAATTCCGATTATAAAACCGATTAAAAATTCTACAAAAAATTAAATTTATAAACCGATAAGTGTACTAAGGATACGAATGAAAATAAAGCGACTGTTTACAGAGGAAAGTAAGGATCCCCTTGTATCTATTAAGTTTGAGCGGCGTACAAGCGAAATAAAAAATCCCGACGGCAGTGAAGTTTTCAAGATGGAAGATGTACTTGTTCCCTCCGAGTGGTCCCAGGTAGCCACAGATATCATTGCGCAGAAATATTTTAGAAAAGCAGGAATCCCGAAACTTCTTAAAAAGAAAAAGGAAGCAGGTGTTCCTGAATGGTTGCAGCCTTCCGAATCAGACATCGAGAATATGAACAAACTTCCCGAAAAGGAAAGATACACTCACGAGCATGAAGCCCGTCAGGTATTCAACCGTCTTGCAGGTTGTTGGACATACTGGGGCTGGCAGGGAAAGTATTTTGATACGGAAGAAGATGCAAAAGCTTTTTACGATGAAATGATGTATATGCTTGCCAATCAGATGGCTGCACCTAACAGTCCGCAGTGGTTTAACACTGGTTTGAACTGGGCATACGGAATTACAGGTCCTTCGCAGGGACACTATTATGTTGACGGCAAGAGCGGGAAGCTGGTTACTTCCTCTGATGCTTATACACATCCGCAGCCGCACGCTTGCTTTATACAATCTGTTAAGGATGATCTTGTGAATGAGGGGGGAATAATGGATCTCTGGGTAAGAGAAGCCCGGCTTTTCAAATATGGTTCCGGAACCGGTTCGAATTTCTCCGATATACGCGGCAATGACGAGCCGTTAAGCGGCGGCGGAAGATCCTCGGGATTAATGTCCTTCCTGAAAATAGGGGACAGATCCGCAGGGGCAATTAAATCCGGCGGAACCACCAGGCGCGCAGCTAAAATGGTCTGCCTCGATATGGACCACCCGGATATAGAAGAGTTTATCAACTGGAAAGTCGTGGAGGAGCAGAAAGTTGCCGCAATAGTTGCGGGAAGTAAATTGTGCAACCTGCACCTTAATGCAATCATGAAAGCCTGCTACGACGAGCATCCGGAAAACGACCGCTTCAATCCGAAATTAAATCTGAAATTACAAAAAGCTATTATTGAAGCAAGAAAAACACAGATACCTAAGAATTATATAGACAGAGTGATTCACCTTGCAAAGCTTGGGTATAAGTCTATAGAATTTCCCGAATATACTACCGACTGGAACGGCGAGGCATATCTTACCGTATCGGGACAGAACTCCAACAACTCCATTAGAGTTACAAATGAATTTATGAATGCGGTAATCAACAGCGGCGACTGGAATCTTTACTGGAGAGTCGAGCTTAAAAAAGCTAAGAAGGAAGGAAGAAAACCTAAGCCGTGCAAAACCCTTAAAGCAAAAGGCTTGTGGGAGGATATTGCAAACTCCGCCTGGGGTTGTGCAGATCCGGGACTTCAGTACCACACTACCATCAATCAGTGGCACACCTGCATCAAGGACGGGGAAATTAGAGCCTCCAATCCTTGCAGTGAGTATATGTTCCTCGACGATACTGCCTGCAATCTGGCCTCACTTAATCTTGCTAAATTCTATGATGTAACAAAAAGGAAATTCAACATCGAGTCCTACAGGCATGCAACGAGACTCTGGACTATAGTACTTGAAATAAGCGTACTAATGGCTCAGTTTCCAAGCAAGGAAATCGCACAGCTTAGTTATGATTACAGAACTCTTGGACTCGGTTACGCCAACCTGGGTACACTTCTTATGCTTCAGGGAATTCCCTATGACAGCAAGGAAGGGACTGCCATTTGCGGAGCGATCACTTCCATAATGCACATGACCTCTTACGCCACTTCTGCGGAAATGGCAAGAGAACTTGGAACATTTACCCGGTATGAAGCAAATAAAAGTGATATGCTAAGGGTAATTAGGAATCACCGCAGAGCTGCTTACAACGTGCCAAAGGAAGAGTATGAAGGATTATCAACAATTCCTGTTGGAATAGATCCTCAGTTCTGTCCTTCGGATCTGTTAAAAGCCGCAAGAGAAGATTCGGACAGGTCATTGAGTCTGGGAGAGAAACACGGTTTCCGCAATGCACAGGTAACAGTAATTGCACCCACAGGCACCATAGGGCTGGTGATGGACTGCGACACAACGGGCGTTGAACCTGATTACGCATTGGTGAAGTTCAAGAAACTTGCCGGCGGCGGTTACTTTAAGATTATAAATCAATCCATTCCCCCTGCACTGGAATTCCTGGGTTACAATCAAGATCAGATAAACGAGATTATCAAATATGCAGTTGGACAGGGGAACCTGCACGGTTGTCCATACATTAATCATGAATCCCTCAAGGCACGAGGATTCATGGATGAAGTAATTAAGAATATCGAGAGAGCCCTTCCATCGGCTTTTGATATCAGCATGGCATTCAACAAGTGGACGGTAGGCAGCGAATTCCTGACAAAAGGATTAGGCTTTTCCGAGGAGCAGATAAATTCATTTGAATTTGACCTGCTGAAAGTACTTGGATTCAGCAAGCAGGAAATTGCATCTGCGAACGACTATGTTTGCGGAACTCTTACAATTGAAGGGGCTCCCTTCCTTAAACATCAGCACTATCCCATTTTCGACTGCGCAAATAAATGCGGAAAGAAAGGAACAAGATTCATTCGCCCGCTTGCGCATATAAAGATGATGGCAGCTGCTCAACCTTTTATTTCCGGGGCAATTTCAAAGACGATAAATCTCCCGAACCAGGCAACTGTGGAAGATGTTAAGGATGCATATCTGCAATCCTGGAGACTTGGCTGCAAAGCTATTGCACTCTACAGGGATTCATCAAAACTATCCCAGCCGCTGAATACAACCAGCGATGAGGAACTCGAAGCAATCATAGAGGATAAAGAGCATAATGATATCGTAAAAATAGCCGAAAAAATAATCCACCGCTACATAGCCAAAAGAAGAAGACTTCCGGACAGAAGAACCGGCTACACGCAGAAAGCTAAGATCAACGGTCAGTCGGTTTATATCAGAACCGGAGAGTACGAGAACGGACAACTTGGCGAAATTTTCATAGACATGCACAGAGAGGGAGCAACCGTAAGAAGTCTGCTTAACTGCTTTGCTATCTCAATTTCCCTGGGACTTCAGCACGGCGTTCCTCTGGAAGAGTTCATTGATGCATTTGTGTTTACCCGTTTTGATCCAAGCGGTACGGTTTCCGGAAACGACCGAATAAAATTCTCAACCTCTGTGATTGACTATATATTCAGGGAACTGGCAGTTACCTATCTCGGTAGGAATGATCTTGCACATGTGGATCCTTCCGAAACTATCACCTCAAGTCCCGGTACCGGAAGAGAGAAGGTGATTGTCAAGGTCGAACCCGATTTTGAAAGCGAGGAAATAGTAAGCGAAAGATTAATAGAACTTGATAAAACAGAAACGGACGCAGTTTCCGAAACTGCTACAGTGCATCCATTCGGAAGAATGGACGACGACAATAAACCCAGAAGTCTCCACCGAAGCGAGTCCTACACACTTAAGAGCAAAGTCAAACAGGCGATCGAACGCGGTTATACGGGAGATGTTTGTACAGAATGCCAGAGTATGACAATGGTAAGGAACGGGACATGCCTGAAGTGTATGACTTGCGGGGCTACGAGCGGATGCAGTTAAGATAAGATTCCCACCTCAAAAATGTAAATGTAATAAATATCAGCGGGCAGGAAGACTCACTTCCCCCCGCTGTTTTTTATTGTAGCAAATTTATTAGTGCTAAAACTCCCGGAATTAAAAGAAGTGTTTAATAGTTATAATCCGTAAAATTAAGCTCCCCCCTTAAATAAAGGGGGGAAATGAAACCCCTGGGGAGTTAATAAATTTCAGGAATAAAGGTCTGGTCCTCGTAAGGCGGTCTTACGTAGCCTGTTGATTCCTTGCGCGGAGGCAACTCAAGTTCGGGATATTTAATCTCTTCATGCGGAACTCTGCTGAGGAGATGAGTAATCACATTCAAACGTGCCCTCTCTTTATCGTCCGCATTTACAACGTACCATGGTGCCTGTTTTATATCTGTGTATTTGAACATCTCGTCTTTTGCCATAGAGTACTGTTCCCACTTAGAGCGGGATTCAAGATCCATCGGAGAGAGTTTCCATCTTCTTTTGGTATCCTTTATGCGTTGCTGGAACCGCTTTTCCTGTTCATCATCGCTTATTGAGAACCAATATTTAATCAGGATAATCCCAGAACGCACGAGCATACGTTCAAATTCCGGAACCGAGCGAAAAAACTCCCGATACTCTTCCTCGGTGCAGAAACCCATAACCTTTTCCACGCCTGCACGGTTGTACCATGATCTGTCGAGCAGAACCATCTCTCCAGCGGCAGGGAGGTGAGTAACGTAGCGCTGAAAATACCATTGTGTTTTTTCCTTTTCAGTCGGAACACCCAGAGCGACAACTCTAACAATACGAGGATTCAGTTTATCCATAATTCTTTTTATAGTTCCCCCTTTTCCCGCTGCATCACGTCCCTCAAAAATGACAACCACTTTAAGCCCAGCGTGCTTTATCCACTCCTGCATTTTCACAAGCTCTTCCTGAAGATGCGAAAGTTCCTTCTCGTAAAACTTCTTTTCGAGTTTTTCTTTTTTCTCGTGTTTTACATCCTCGTGAAATTCTTCAGTCTGGTGGGAATCTTTGTTGTTTTTTTTCTTTTTTTTGTCGTGCTTGCTCATAAACACACCTTTCTAATATGTAATCTTTCCAAATTTACAACGTTTTTTATTTGTAATCAAGAAAATTGTTATAATTAAAAACGGTTTGAGGGATTTTAATACTATCCGAACCGTTAACGGGATTCTGCTTTGTGCAGTTTGGATAAAAATAGTTAAATTTCATAATTAAATAAAAATATTTGTCAGAAAAGGAAAGAATCATGTCACAGTACGATTTCACAGATAAATTTGTTAACCGGCACATTGGTCCAAACGAAGCAGAAACAAGGGAGATGCTTGAAATTATTGGGGCGGGGAGTGTTGATGAGCTGATAGAGCAGACTATTCCTCAGACTATCCGTTTAGCTGAACCGCTGAAGATACCTGAAGGAATTACGGAGAATGAATTTCTTTCCTATATAAGAGAAGTGGCAAAAAAGAACAAGATTGCCAAATCGTATATAGGTATGGGATACAGTCCTGCTATCATGCCCCCGGTAATACAGAGAAACATACTGGAAAATCCGGGCTGGTACACTCAATATACCCCCTATCAGGCTGAAATATCACAGGGAAGACTCGAAATGCTGCTCAACTTCCAGACGGTTATATCAGACCTTACCGGTCTCCCTGTTGCAAATGCATCTTTACTGGATGAAGGAACCGCCGCCGCCGAGGCTATGATGATGTGCTTTGGAGCCAGCAGAAGTTACAAGAAAAGTGCCGTTAAGTTTTTTGTTGACTGCAAGGTATTTCAGCAAACCAAAGATGTTATAAGAACCAGAGCTTATCCAAACGGAATAGAAGTAGTGATTTCCGATTTGACTCAATTTGATTTTAGTGATGCATATTTTGGTGTGCTGGTTCAGAACCCTGACGATAATGGGGAACTTAGGGACTATTCCGAATTCTTTACAAAATGCAAGAACAGTAAAATCCTTACGATAGCCGCATGCGATTTGATGAGTCTTTTACTCGTTAAGTCTCCGGGAGAAATGGGAGCCGACGTAGCGGTTGGTTCATCTCAGCGGTTCGGATTACCAATGGGATTCGGCGGGCCTCACGCCGGTTTCTTCGCTACAAAAGATGATTACAAGCGAATTATTCCCGGCAGAATTATCGGGGTTTCCGTTGACGCTCAGGGAGAACGGGCACTCAGAATGGCGCTACAAACAAGGGAACAGCATATCAGACGCGAAAAAGCAACAAGCAATATTTGTACCGCACAGGTACTCCTGGCAATTCTTAGTGCTGCATACGCCATTTATCATGGACCGGAAGGACTTAAATCAATAGCAACAAGAATTAACTCATATACTCTGCTGCTTGAAGATATGTTAAAAGGGGCGGGATATACTCAATTGAACGAAAATTATTTTGATACATTGAGAATCCGGGTAACCAGACAGGAAACTGAAGCCATAAAAAAAGAATCCGAAATAAGCGTGATCAATTTCAGATATTTCGACGGTGAGGAAATAGGCATTTCGTTAGGGGAAGATGTTACCACCGCTGACCTTACGAAAATTGCGGAAATATTTGCCAAGGCTAAAGGTGTTAAGCCCGATTCCGGAATAAAGACTATTGATAAGCTCTCCTTCACTGGAACACTAAAACGCGAATCTGCTTATCTGCGGCACGAGGTTTTCAGTAAATACCAGTCCGAAACTGAATTTTTAAGGTATCTCAAAAGACTTGAAAACAAGGATTTATCCCTCACACTCAGCATGATTCCGTTGGGAAGTTGCACAATGAAACTGAATGCAGCCGCTGAAATGTTATCAATCACCCTGTCGGAATTTGCCTCCATTCACCCCTTCGCTCCGGCTTCCCAAACGGTTGGATACATGGAAATAATAAATACGCTCGAAAAATATCTGAACGAAATTACCGGATTTGCGGGAACTTCCTTTGAACCGAACTCCGGCGCCCAGGGGGAATATACCGGACTTATGGTAATCAGGAAGTACTTCGAGGATAAAGGAGAGTCCCACAGGAATATCACCCTCATCCCCTCCTCAGCGCACGGGACCAACCCTGCCAGCGCGGTACTTTCGGGAATGAAAGTGGTGGTGGTTGCATGCGATGATAAAGGGAATATTGACATTAGTGATCTCAGGAAAAAAGCTGAAGAGAACAAGGAAAATCTTGCTGCATTGATGGTTACTTATCCCTCTACCCACGGCGTTTTTGAAGAGGGAATAATTGAGATATGTGAAATAATTCACGTAGCCGGCGGACAGGTATATATGGATGGTGCCAACATGAATGCGCAGGTGGGCTTTACAAGTCCCGCAAGAATTGGGGCCGATGTTTGTCACCTGAATCTCCACAAAACTTTTGCAATACCTCATGGTGGCGGCGGACCGGGAATGGGACCCATTTGTGTTGCTGAACATTTAAAGGAATATCTGCCAAATCATAGTTTCGTAAACGTCGGCGGGAAAAAAGGCATCACGGCAGTTTCCGCAGCTCCATTCGGAAGTGCAAATATTTTAATCATATCGCTTGGTTATATAATGATGCTCGGATCGGAAGGGCTTAAGAAATCCACCGCCTTTGCAATACTTAATGCCAACTATATCGAGAAGCGTTTAGAGCCTCATTTTAAAGTGCTTTATAAAGGGGGGAAGGGGAGAGTTGCACATGAGCTGATATTCGATATGCGGGAGTTCAAACACTCGATTAATCTCGAAGTGGAAGATATTGCAAAGCGTCTGATGGATTATGGATTCCACGCTCCAACAGTTTCCTTCCCCGTTGCCGGTACACTAATGGTCGAACCAACTGAAAGCGAAGCAAAATTTGAGCTGGACAGATTCTGCGATACAATGATTGCCATCCGAACTGAAATAAAGGAAATTGAGGACGGGATTTATGATCGTGAAAACAATGTTCTTAAGAATGCTCCGCATACTGCCAGCATAGTTGTGGCAACAGAATGGAAATACCCTTACTCAAGGGAGAAAGCAGCATTCCCAACAGATTTTGTGAAAAAAAATAAGTTCTGGACTTCATCGGCAAGAATTAACAACGCCTATGGCGACAGGAATCTGATCTGCAGTTGCAGCTACGAAATTTAAACAAGGAGAAATAATGAGCAGTATAAAAGAAATATTAAAAAAGGTTAAGACCATTTCGGTAGTGGGTATTTCAGACAAGCCCAACAGACCCAGCGGTGACGTGGCTCTTTATCTCAAAGAAAAAGGATACGAGGTATTTGGTGTTCACCCCACGCTGAGGGAATTCGAAGGTATTAAAATTTATCCCTCTTTGAACGACATCCCCAAACAGATTGACCTGATTGATATTTTCGTGAATGAGGAGAACCTTTTACCGATAGTAACCGACATTATTATTGCCAAGCCTGCGTACGTCTGGTTTCAGTACGGTGTTAAAAGTGAATCAGCTTCCAAGAGCATACTGAGCGCCGGAATTGAACTTGTGCAGGACAGGTGTATTATGGAAGAGCATAGCAGACTTTTTTGATTATTGCTCACAGGCAAATGAAATATCTTGTAATTGCGTTCTTTTTCCTGGCAGGTATTGTTGCAGGACAGGATTATACCCGATCATCTGAAACCGCGACCACTTACTATCTTATTGACTCTATTGCAATTACCGGAAATGACATAACTGAACCATACATTATTTTAGAGGAACTTACATTTAAATCCGGTGACAGGATAAACGCTGAGGAAATGAAATTCAACAGGGAAAGAATTTACAGTCTTGGCTTGTTCACGAGAGTTGAACTGATTCCGACCCAAAAAGATTCCACCACCGATATCACCATCCGGGTGGAAGAAAGCTGGTACATCTGGCCCATACCATTCATTGATTTCAAGGACAACGACTATGAAAAAATTGTTTTCGGAATGGACATTACCGTAAACAATTTCAGAGGAAGGAATGAACTTCTGGGCTTCAGATTCGGGGCGGGATATGATACCGAATTGAAATTCAGGTACAACATCCCTTACCTTTTCAAAAAGGAAAAAATATCTTTCCTGGGGGAACTTTCCTACAACAAATCGGTTAACAAAAGTCAGATTGCCGAAAGCATTGTCGGAAAGGAATTCGAGCAGAAGACCGTCGTGGCGCAGATTGCAATCGGCAAGAGACTTGATCTGTTTGACTATATAACCACCTTTGTAGGATTTCAGTTTATAGAAACTCCCGAGTACATTCCGAGAATCTCACTTCGCGAGGGGGAAAGGATAGACAGGGTATATTATATTGGCTTGCAGTATCTTTATGATTCAAGAGACCTTGCACAATTCCCACTTCAGGGACGCTGGGGGCTTCTTAATTTCGTAACAAAGGGTTTGGATATTGACGGTGTAAGTTATAATATTCTTCACATGGATTATAAAGAGTTCCTTCCCCTTTGGGGAGATCTCAATTCAAAATGGCGTATAGCCGGCAGACATGCATTTGGTAAAGTGATTCCGTTTTATGAATATTCATTTCTTGGATATAGTGATAGGGTCCGCGGGCATTATTATAAAAAAGACGAAGGGCATACGCTCTTTATCTCATCCCTTGAACTTCGCCATCCGATTGTAAAAGAATGGAACATTGAATTAGATTTACCCCTGATTCCAAGTCAGTTATTGACTTACCGTGTAGCCGTATTTGCGCAGTTATTTGCTGATGCAGGTTTTACCAAGTTCCGCAATGAGGGAATCAAGCTAAAAGATCTGCGTAAAGGCTGGGGTTTGGGCTTGACCTTCCTGGTTCTTCCCTATAATCTGGGGAGAATTGAAGTTGCTTTTGATGAAGATTTCAAATCGCAGTTTATACTGGACATCGGAGTTTCCTTTTAAGGTAAATAATGAAACACGAATATTTATCTGATACCCATCTGTATTTTTCTGAATCGGTTGACTTACCAAACCGCAGTATAAAAATCGAAGGAGAGGAAGCAAGGCATATCACCTCCGTAATGCGTTTTGGGGTAGGCAGCGAAGTAAACATCACTGACGGAAAGGGAACAATCTATCATTCAGAAATTACCGGGATAATGGATAAGGGAGTAACCGCAAAGATAATTAAGGAGACAAAATATGAAAATTGTTCTGATAATCTGACCTTTTGCATTCCCTTGATGAAGAATCCCGACAGATTTGAATTCGCACTGGAAAAGTGCGTTGAACTTGGAATTACCAGTTTTCTGGTTTACTCTGCAGAAACTTCAATCAAAAAAAGCTTCAAAGCTGAAAGATGGAAGAAGATAACCATTGCAGCCATGAAGCAGTCATTGCGTGCATATCTTCCGGATATCACTACAATCCAATCTCTCAAAGCAATTAAACACCTTAAAGGGGAAAAAATTGTATTCGATCAAAAATGTGAGAAGCAATTTTCTCCCCTTAGCCTGAATCCGGAAGAGCACCACTTTTTGATATTTGGACCCGAATCGGGATTCAGCAGAAACGAATATTCGGATTTCGATGGAAAGGATTTTTACAATTTGACCCCCAACCGGCTAAGAACTGAAACCGCAATAATTCTTACTGCCGGATTAATCACCCTGAACATTGGTTAGGCAATAGCTGATCACAACTCCTAAAAGCGGGTATAAAGCGCCTTTAAATTGCCATTCCACCACCCCGAATTGAGTCCTGGAAAAAACAATGGAAAGCCGGGCGAAAGGGGAGCAGAAGGGAAGGGTATACGAAAATCGAAAAAACGCACTGCAACTTTAAAAAGTGGTTTTGCGTCGAAAATGTTGATTTCAAGCCAAAATCGCCATTTCCGCAACTTTGCAACTTTTTTTCCGATATTTAGGGGGTAACTTATTGTTCATCATATTAAATTTCTTGTTTTTTTAGGGTGATTTGAAGATTTAAAATGAGAAATGCCCTGTCTACCACCAACAGGGCATTCGTAAGGAGAGTTGGATGAAAACTAACCTATTTCTTAAGTAAATCACGAATCTCGCCCAAAAGTTCCACTTCTTTGGAAATTGTTGGGGGTAGAGCAGGGTTTTCTTCCTCCTTCTTCTTCATTGAATTAATTCCCTTTACCGCCATGAAGATTGCAAAGGCAATAATTATGAAATCAACCAAAGCATTTATAAAAAGTCCGTATTTTAACAGCACCGGGGGAGCATCTCCAACTGCCTCTTTCAATACTACTGCAAGGTCTTTGAAATCAAGTCCGCCCATCAGCATTCCAATAGGTGGCATTATTACATCACTAACAAAAGAACTTACGATTTTACCGAATGCACCTCCTATGATAACACCCACGGCTAAATCGATTACATTCCCTTTCATCGCAAATGATTTGAATTCGCTTAAAAGTTTCATTTTTGTATCCTTTCTTAGAATAAATTAAATACAAAGCCCAGTTGTAGGGCTTCTTTTATTTGTGTTTTTAGCGATTGACTCTTTTCGTAAATCAAAAGTACATTCAGATTTACATTTATATACTTGGAAACTTTTGCTGTTATTGTGTTATCCCATCTTACGTCCCACACATCCAGCGAGTTAAATCTGCTGAATAACCTTAGTTTGCTTGTAAGCAGCATATTATCTTCAAAGGGAACATTTCCTTCGGTGACGGACTCCACACCGGTATCAAACTTAAAAGCCTCTGTCTTGTCCAAAGTTTCTTTATCGTCAGTGTACTGACGGTATTGGTTAGTAAATGTCTCCTGAATTGCAAATCCGATACGGGTTGTGAAAAAAGTGGATTGTTTATATTGAAATCCCAAACTTTGGGTAATGTATCCGGGATCAAAAATAGCCGCTACCTGGACAACCGGGTTTGCCTTGTAATCAAATCCGTTTCCGACTGAGGTTCTTACAGTATTGCTTAAATATGGATCAATACTCCATCCCAGAATTTTGGATAATACCGACTCGAGATAAATCTCATTATCATTTGTCCGGTACTCAGTATCTCCAAGTTTAGTCCTTCCATAAGCAACCTTAAGGCTGTTCTTAAAATTCCATCCGTTTTCCAGATAATTTGCGGTCATATTAGTTACAATAGTCCAGGCGAGGGTATTATCGCCACCTTGTGACCAGTTGCTTAAGGATATTTGATTGACATTAATTCCGAGATTGCCTGAAGTAGTCCAACTCGATTTATTCAGGCTGTCTGTTTGGGGGAAAATAAAACTTGCAAGGAGTAACAATGTAATTATACTTTTTCTCATGATTCTTTCGTTTTTATTATTGGTTTTCTGAAAATGATCAAGTCTGTAAGCAGGAATCTACTTCGGCAGGATCCTTTTTATTAATCCTAATAATTCATCTTTAAGGAAAGGTTTTGATATGTAGTGTGTGCACCCGTTCTTAAGGAAGTCTTCTTTATCCCCGTCCATTGCAAAAGCTGTAACCGCAACAATTGGAGTATTTTTATAACTCTCCTTTTCTCTGATTTTTCTGGCGGTAACGAGTCCGTCAATACCATGCCCAAGGTTAATATCCATCAGAATGACATCGTATTGTTTTTCCAGTGACTTTTCAATTGCTTCCAAACCGGTCACAACCGTGTCCACCTGATAGTCATTAATAAGGTAATTTTTTATTATCATAGAGTTAATGAGGTCATTTTCGACCAACAAAATATTTCTCATAAAATTACTCACTGATTAAATTATTGTAATGTATTTCAATTCTGCCAATTTCACGGATTTCTTTCAACTCATTATTTGAAAAAGCTACTCCGTTATCCTTGAGGTTTATGTATTCTCCCCCTTTGTTCAGAAAGCGATAGTATAGAGTAAAGGGGCGTTTATTACCGGAATAAACTTTTTCCTGATTATGAATCATGGTCAGATCGTCCTTATGAATTCTGTCCAGCCACATATTGATGTCAAATTTTCTAAGTTCCTGAAGGGTAAAGCCTGTGGGTATTTCGGCATTACCAAACCATGTCAGTTCTCCGGTAATGCAGTTATATTCGTAGATCAGCAGAGCTGTTTGTTCATTAACTTCTTTCAGAAGTTCAAGTTCTTTTATGTCAGATGTTTCCACAATTTCCCTTTTAAATTTAGTCTTCCATTTTTAATTACGCAAAATTACGACATTTTATTTTATTATTAAACAAAATACTCAATTTTGAAGAAAAGGCTTTGCTAAGTTAATCCTCTCGGGCACTTTATTATTTTCCGGCTTTTACCTGCTGCATGGTTACTTTTGCCTGAAACGATCTCCGGCCTGGATATACGAAAAAAAGTTGCAAAGTTGCAGAAATGTCGATTTGAGTTTGAAATCTACATTTTCGATGTAAAACCACTTTTTAAAGTTGCAGAGGTTAATTGCCATTTACCTGTTGGAAAACTTCTTCATAAAGTTTAGTATTATTTCATCGGCAACCTGGTAAGGTGATATCCCGTCTGTTATTACCTTTTCCAGATATTTATCCAGCCTTGTATCATCCTGAGCTTTCCAAAGCTCATGCAGTATCTTGTTCTCAACAATTTTTTTTACCCTCGACAAATACCTCTTCTGTCTGCGAATCGTAAAAAACTTCTTCTCGGTCAGGTAATTCCTGTGCACTCCAACTGCCTTGTAAATTTCCTCAATCCCCTTATTTTCCGTGGCAATGGCTTTTAATATTGAAGGAAGCCATGTATCAGCGTCATGTTCTTTCATCATTAAAATCGTCTTGAGGGCATTTACAGCCTGATCAGCTCCGGGGCGGTCGCTTTTATTCACCACATAAAGGTCGGCAATTTCCATAAGTCCGGCTTTCATAGCCTGAACGGAATCCCCCGACTCCGGTACAATCACGACAATGGTTGTATCCGCCGCTTTTGCAATATCAAGTTCTGACTGCCCCACTCCTACAGTTTCCAATATCACATAATCATACCCTGCGGCATCAAGAATATCCGCGCAGTCTACAGCCTTATGGGAAAGCCCTCCCAAACTACCTCGCGTAGCCATCGAGCGGATAAACACCCCCTCATCGTTCCCGATCTCCGCCATACGCACTCTGTCCCCCAACAGTGCCCCTCCCGTGAAAGGACTTGTAGGATCCACCGCGATGATTCCAACTTTCTTATCCTGACTCCTCAGATATTTACACAGCTGATTTGTAAGCGTGCTTTTGCCCGCTCCCGGAGGTCCCGTAATTCCAATTCTGTAAGCCTTTCCTGTATTTGTAAAAGCACCCTTCAGAATATCCTCGGCCTCGCTGAACTCGGATTCAACGTAAGTTATCGCACGCGCTATCGTGCGCTTATCTCCGGATATTAACTTTTCCATAAAACTCAAATCTGACATTCTTTTATCTATCTTTATTTATAGAGATTATTCGTAATTATATACTTTAAAACATTTTCCGGTATGAATGATTCAACAGGCTTTCCCTTATTTATTCTTGCTCGTATTTCTGTGGAACTTATGTCAACAAATGGAGTTTCTACAAAATTTGCTATATCGAAAAATCTGTTTGTTCCGTCCAGGTTATCTGACTGCCTCCTCAGTACCACAAGTTCGGCAAGTTTAATCAATTCATCAGGTTCTTTCCAGCTTTCGAACACCATAAGATTATCGTAGCCGATTATCAAATCAATCTCATCGTAAAACTGCTTGAAGTGTCTTACGGTATCTATTGAATAAGACACTTCGCCTCTGATTATTTCAAAGTCGGACACTACAAAAAAGGGATATTCACTTACTGCTGTCCTAACCAGATTCAGCCGGTGTTCCGCACTCGAATGACTCCCAGCAAGTTTATGGGGGGAGATGTAACACGGAATAAATATCACCTTGTCCAATTTCCTGATTTCCCTTACCGCGATTGATGTAATTAGATGCCCGTTATGAATAGGGTCGAATGAACCTCCAAAAAGTCCCACCCTGCTCATTTAAGAATCTCCCTGTATTCAATGAATACATCCGTAAGCATATCATGTACTCGTAAACTGCAAAGATTGTAATTTTCTTTTTGGGAAAGGAGTGAATAAAGTGTGAGGAAATCCTCCAGTGTGTTAAGGGAGTGGAGTTCTTTTGATACAAATAAAAATCGGTCGAGCACTGATACTTTTTTTAAGCACTCGGTAAAAAGGACCTGTTTAGTCCCAAACTCAAGTTTTAACTCCGAATCAAAATGGTTTAACCCATATGCAACCACATGTTCCGAACTGCTGTGGGATAACAAGAGCACATTGTTATCCATTTCAAGCATATTAATATATGAATCAAGCAGACTTCTTGAAAGCCCCAAGCTGTTCGATCTGAAAATCAGCATCGAAGAAAATTTCTCACCGATTTTTGCAATATAGTTATGTAATTCAGCCGAATCCCCCGGATTATGCAGAAAAACAGGTAGTACTGTCCCGAAAAACTCTTTGAATGTTTCCGTTATATTATTCCTGTCCGACTCATAGAGTAAAAAGTAGAAGCGGCCGGCAACATTATTTTCCTTGAAAAATTCAAGATGATTCAGATACATCGCTTGGTATAATATGGAGGAAAAGTCAGTATTCATTGAAGGAAAAGCAATCTCCTCCGTTATGGAAAAAAGGGGAGCATCGGGGAATACTATTATCGCAAGGTCTTCTTTCATTACAAAATATCTTAAATTACCTCTCTAAAATATGAAATTATTATATATCTTAAAATATCCTTAAGATTTTAGCATCCCATACAGGCAATTAATTTCAAAAATTATTGCTTATCTCAAAAATATTCCTTAAGTTTAACATCTAAAGGTTGAAAAGTATTACATAGCAAATCCAAAGAAT